>NZ_JBFAIU010000186.1:0-14736 GCF_040654855.1 Asanoa sp. NPDC050611 | reverse complement strand
GTGGGTCGGTGGCGCTGAGGTCGGCCAGCCGGGGATCGGCGTTGTAGCTCTCCGCCACCGGCTCGGGCGCCGCGTCGCGCCCGCGGACCACGGCTCGGCCGGCGGAGCGCCCGGACCGGCCGGAGGTTCGCTGCGGCGTGTCGCCCGGGTAGCGCTCGCCGCCGGCGGCCGCCCACTCGTCGGTGCTCTCGTTGACCCAGGACGGTTCGCTGGGCACGGGCCGCGACCGCCCGGGACCCAAGGACTCCGCCTGGTCGCCGGGACCGTCGATCCACCCGGGGCCGCCGGGACCGGCCGGCACGCCGGTCGGTGCCCAGCCGGGTGCGGGCGGGCGGTCCTTGGCCCACGCCCACGGGTCGTTGGGGTCCTTGTAGCCGCCGCCGGAGCCGGAGTCGCTGCGGCCGAGCTCGCGGAGCCAGCCGTCGTCGTCGCCCCAGCCGCTGTCTAGTCGGGCATCGTCCGCTCGACGGCCGCGCCCGCGGCCGCCGTCCCGCCGCCGGCGGTCGGAGTGCTCGTTGCTCATCCGGGCACGCCGATCCGTCGTCTCCTCGCGCGCGAGCCGCACAAGCGCGGTGCGCGTCGATCGATCACGGCGGGTCACCTCGTCGGAATTTGTCTCGCCCGGCATCCGCCGGCATCCGATACTGTCATGCGGCCCGATACGGCGTATGTCGCGGATGGAGGGTAACGGCGTGGACTTGGTCACCGCCACTGTCCACCGCCCGCGTTATGCGAATGTCGCCGCCGATACCAGGACATTTATGGCGCTAATGGGCGCTGGATTCCGCCGATATTCGACCTATCGGCAGGCGACCGTCGCCGGCGCGTTCACCAATACGGTGTTCGGCTTCCTCCGCTGCTACGTCCTGCTCGCCGTCGCGGCGGGCGCGGGCACGGCCACCGTCGCCGGCTACGACCCCGCCCGGCTCGCCACTTTCGTGTGGTTCGGCCAGGGCCTGTTGGCGGTGGTCCTGCTCTGGGGCTGGACCGAGCTCGCCGACCGGATCCGCACCGGCGACGTCGTCGCCGACCTGCTGCGCCCCGTCGACCCGGTGACCCGTTACCTGGCCACGGATCTGGGCCGCGCCGGTCACGCGGTGCTCACCCGGCTGGTGCCGCCCGTGCTGATCGGCCCGCTGTTCTTCCCCTTCTACCTGCCGCACCGCTGGTCGACGGTCCCGCTGTTCGTCGTCTCGGTGGCGCTGGCCACGGTGCTCTGCTTCGGCTGCCGCTTCCTGGTCAACGCGACGGGCTACTGGCTGCTCGACGTCCGCGGTCCGATGATCTTCTGGGCCCTGGTCTCCGGCGTGCTCGGCGGCCTCTACTTCCCGCTGCGCTTCCTGCCGGAGTGGGTGGTCGTGCCGCTCTGGCTGTTCACCCCGCTGCCGAGCGTGTTCCAGACGCCGCTTGACGTGCTCGTCGAGGTCGACCCCACGCCGCGCCAGCTCGTCCTCGTGGGGCTGCAGGCCGTCTGGGTCGCGCTGGTGCTGGTGCTCTGCCGCGTGGTGCAGCGCGCCGCCGAGCGCCGGCTGGTGGTGCAGGGTGGCTGAACCCGGGACGATGCGGGCGTACTGGTCACTCATGCGCGGCCAGTTGCGCAGCCAGACCTCGTACCGCCTCAGCTTCACGATCGACCTGGTCTCCAACATCTGGTCCACGGTGCTCGACGTCGTCACGGTGTTCGTGCTGTTCGGCGTGACCCGCGAGCTGGGCGGCCTCGACCTGCGCGAGGCGCTCGTGGTGACCGGCCTGACCGCGTGCGCGTTCGCCAGCGGCGACATGCTGGTCGGCAACATCGAGCGGATCCCGTTGTACGTGCGCACGGGCCGGTTCGACGCCGTCCTCGTGCGCCCGTTGCGCGCGCTGCCGCAGCTGATCCTGCTGGACATGCCGCTGCACAAGCTGTCCCGGGCCGCCTTCGGAGCAGCGGTCTACGTGGCCTCGCTGGCCGCCGCCGGCATCGACTGGACGCCCGGCCGCACCGTGCTCGCCGTGCTCGCGCCGGCCGCCGGCATCGTGTTCTTCAGTGCGATCTTCGTGATCACCGCGTCGGTCGCCTTCTGGTGGACCGAGTCCGGCGAGTTCGGCAACGCGTTCACCTACGGCGGCCGCGACTTCACCAGCTATCCGATCAGCGTCTACAGTGGATGGTTTCGGAACGCGTTCGCGTACGGCCTGGGCTTCGCCTTCGTCTCCTACTACCCGGCGCTGGCGCTGCTCGGCAAGGCCGACCCGATCGGCCTGCCCGGCTGGGTGGGTTGGCTGGCGCCGCTGGTCGCCCTGCCGGTCACCGCCGTCGCGGCGCTGGTCTGGCGGCAGGGCCTGCGGCACTACACGAGCACGGGGTCATGATGACGGTGGTCGCGGCGCAGGGGCTGCGCAAGGAGTTCACGGTCCGGGTCAGGCAGGGGCGGCTGCGGCGGGCGAAGCGGACGGTGGCCGCGGTGGACGGCGTGGACCTCGCGATCGGGCGCGGCGAGATGGTCGGCTACATCGGGCCGAACGGCGCCGGCAAGTCGACGACGCTGAAGATGCTCACCGGCGTGCTGACACCGACCGGGGGAGAGGTCGCCGTCTGCGGGCTCTCGCCGGTCCGGCAGCGCACCCGGCTGGCCCGCCGGATCGGCGTGGTGTTCGGCCAGCGGACGCAGCTCTGGTGGGACCTGCCGTTGCGCGACTCGTACGACCTGCTCCGGCACATCTACCGCGTGCCGGCCGCGGAGCACGCCGCCCGGCTGCGGCGCTGCCGGTCGCTGCTCGACCTCGACGCGTTCCTCGACATCCCGGTGCGTCAGCTCTCGCTGGGCCAGCGGATGCGCGGCGAGCTGACCGCCGCGCTGCTGCACGGCCCCGAGGTGCTGTTCCTCGACGAGCCGACGATCGGCCTCGACCTGGTGAGCAAGCAGGCGGTCCGTGGCTTCCTGGCCGAGCTGGGCGCCGGCGGCGACGTGACGCTCATGCTGACCACGCACGACCTCGCCGACATCGAGAAGCTGTGCCGGCGCCTGCTGGTCATCGACCACGGCAAGGTGGTGCACGACGGCACGATCGAGGCGCTGCACGCCCGCTACGGCTCGCGCCGGCGGGTCGTGGTCGAGCTCGAGGAGCCGCTCGCGGCCCCGCCGCAGGTGGCCGGCGCGACGCTGGTCACGGTCGGCCCGCTGCATGTCGAGTACGACCTGACCGGCGCCACCGCCGGCGAGCTGCTGGCCCGCCTGGCCGGGCTGGCCTTCCGGGACGTGTCCATCGTGGAGCCCGACATCGAGGACGTGGTGGCTCGCCTCTACAGCGGCGTGCCGGTCACGGATGCTCCATGACGAGCACGGCGAACGTGTGCGGCGCCAGCGCCTCGTAGCTGTGCGGCACGTCGCCGGCGAACATCGCGTAGTCGCCGGGGTCGAGGTCGACGGTCTCGCCGGCGGGGCCCGTGCGCAGCCGTCCCCGGCCGACCACGATGTGCTCGACGCTGCGCGGCGTGTGCGCCTCGGCGTGCCGGACCGCGCCCGGCTCGATGGTCAGCACGTAGATGTCCCGCCGCGCCGACCGCGAGCCGGCGGCGACCAAGGTGCCGGTGTAGTCGAGCTGGTCCGAGCTGATCCGCGGCCCCTCGCCGGCCCGGATCACCCGCAGTGGCGGCACGGGCGGCTCGACGAGCCGGCTGAACGGCACGTCGAGGGCGACGCCGAGCGACCAGAGGGTCTCCACGCTCGGGTTGCCGACGCCGTTCTCGAGCTGGGAGAGCGTCGACTTCGCGATGCCGGCGCGCCGGGCGAGCTCGGTGAGCGAGAGCCCGGCCCGCTCGCGCTCGTGCCGGAGCGCGGCAGCGATGGTGGCGGCGATGGTCGGCTCGGGCACTGTTCGCTCCATCGGTCAATTTGTTCGACTTGACGAACGCTAGCAGCAGCGGGCACGATCGGGAACCATGACTGTCGCCGCGCGGTCCATCCTGGGCGATCGCTCGCTGGTGCGCGACGTCGGCGCGCTGGGTCTCGCGGTCTTCGCCGTGAGCATCTCGTTCGGCGCGATCGCCGTCGCGGCCGGCATCCCACCCGGCCTCACCGTGCTCATGTCGCTGGTCGTCTTCGCCGGCGGCTCCCAGTTCCTCGCGGTCGGCCTGATCGCGGCCGGCAACCCGTTCGCCGCCGTGTTCGCCGGGCTTCTGCTCAACGCCCGGCACCTACCGTTCGGCCTGGCGATCGGCGACGTGATCGGCACCCGCTGGTGGCAGCGGCTGATCGGCGCACACCTGCTGATCGACGAGTCGGTCGCGTTCGCGCTGTCCCAGCCGGACCCGGTGCGCCGCCGCCGTGCCTACTGGGCCACCGGCTGCACCCTGTTCGTCCTGTGGAACATCGGCGCGATCCTCGGCGTGCTGCTCGGCAACGCGGGCGACCCCAACCGGCTGGGCCTCGACGCCGCCTTCCCGGCCGGCCTGATCGCCCTGCTGCTGCCCACGCTCAAGGACCCGGCCACCCGGCTGGTCGCGCTGACCGGCGCGCTGGTCGCGGTGGTCACCACGCCGTTCCTGCCCGCGGGCCTGCCGGTGCTGCTGGCCCTGACCGGCCTGCTCGCGCTGGTCGTGCGACCCCGGAAGGCGGCCTCCTCATGATCCTCGCGGTGATCGTCGGCCTGGCCGTCGGCACGTACGCGTTCCGCCTGGCCGGCGTCGTCCTGCGCGAGCGCGTCGCCCTGCCGGACCGGGTCCAGGTCCTGCTCCCGATGGCCGCCGCCACCCTGCTGGCGGCCCTGGCGGCCACGGCGACGTTCATGGACGCGGGCGTCTTCGCCGGCGTGGCCCGCCCGGCCGGCGTCGCGGTCGGCGCGGTGCTGGCCTGGCGCCGTGCCCCGTTCGTGGTCGTGGTGGTCGCGGCCGCCGTCACCGCGGCCCTGCTCCGCCTGGCCGGCATCGAATAACCCGCGCCGCACGTCCCGCTGTCGCTGCCGCCGGTCCGCGCCGCCGGTCCGCGCCGCCGGTCCGCGTCGCCGGTCCGCGTCGCCGGTCCGCGTCGCCGGTCCGCGTCGCCGGTCCGCGTCGGCCGGTCCGCGTCGGCCGGTCCGCGGTCGCCAGAAATGGGCCCGGCCCCTCGCCAGGCTGCTGGCAAGGGGCCGGTGCGCGGTTCAGGAAGGTGTCAGACCTTCTCGCCGAGCTTGACCGCCGGGTGTGGGACCCGCATGCGGCGGAAGGTGAGCGAACGCATGATCGCGTACATGTAGAGCGAGCCCATCTTCTGCTCGGTCTTGGGGTAGCGCTCGTTGACCAGCCGCTTGATCTTGCGCGCGATCAGGACCGCGTCGACCACCACGGCCAGTAGCAGGACGCCCCACAGCGAGGTGGCGACCGTGCGGACCAGGTCGGGCATGGCGCCGTTGGAGCCGATCAGCACGATCAGCGCGCCGCCGAAGAAGTAGGTGCCGGCGGTGCGGCGGGAGTCGACCACGTTGCGGGCGAGTTGGCGCTCGGGACCGCGGTCCCGGGGCCCGCCCTCCTTGCGGTACTCGGCGGCGGCCTCCTGGCGCAGCTGGCGCTTGCGCTCCCGGGACTCCTCCTTGGTCAGCGCCTTGGCGTTGCCGGCCGGCTGGCGGGCCGCGCTCGGACGCTTGGGCGTCTCCTTGCCCTTGGCCGGGGTGTAGCCCTTGGAACGGGCAGCCTCGACCTGCTCCGGAGCCTCAACGGTCTCCTCGGCCTCGGTGGACTTGCGACGAAACAGCGACTGCACGGGAAGCCCTTCTGCGGCGCGACGCTTACCACGAGGTTAACCGGCCCCGGCACACGAAGACGAGCCGACCTTGGCACTGTGCCGCAAAAACCGGGTTCGGTCGATGTGCCTCAGGGACGCTCGACGTGCGCGCCCAGCGCGGAGAGCTTGCTCTCGAAGTCCTCGTAACCACGGTTGATCAGGTCGACGCCGTAGACCCGCGAGGTGCCCTCGGCGGCCAGCGCGGCGATCAGGTGGCTGAACCCGGCCCGCAGGTCGGGAATCACCAGGTCGGCGGCGTGCAGCTTGGACGGGCCGGCGATCACCGCGGAGTGCTTGAAGTTGCGGCGCCCGAACCGGCACGGGGTGCCGCCCAGGCAGTCGCGGTAGACCTGGATCGTGGCGCCCATCTTGTTGAGGGCCTCGGTGTAGCCCAGGCGCTGCTCGTACACCGTCTCGTGGACGATCGACAGCCCGCGTGCCTGGGTCAGCGCGACCACCAGCGGCTGCTGCCAGTCGGTCATGAAACCCGGGTGCACGTCGGTCTCGAGCGCCGTCGCGCGCAGCTCGCCGCCCGGGTGCCAGAACCGGATGCCGCCCTCGGTGCCGGGCGACCCGGCCCGCGGCGGGAGCGTGTCGGTGACCTTGTATTCGCCGCCGATCGAGCGGAAGACGTTGAGGAACGTCATCATGTCGACCTGCTGGGCGCCGCGCACCTCGATCTCGCCCCGGGTGGCCAGTGCGGCCGCGGCCCAGGACGCCGCCTCGATCCGGTCGGGGATCGGCCGGTGGGTGTAGCCGCCGAGCCGCGGCACGCCCTCGATCTCGATGACCCGGTCGGTGTGGACCGTGATGATCGCGCCCATCTTCTGCAGGACGCAGATCAGGTCGATGATCTCGGGCTCGACCGCCGCGTTGCGCAGCTCGGTCACGCCGTTGGCCAGCACCGCGGTCAGCAGGACCTGCTCGGTCGCGCCGACGCTCGGGTACGGCAGCTCGAACTTGGTGCCGTGCAGGCCCGCGGGCGCGGTCAGATGCATGCCCTCGGGGGTCTTGTCGACCACGGCGCCGAACTCGCGCAGCGCCTGGATGTGGAAGTCGATCGGGCGCGGACCGATGTGGCAGCCGCCCAGGTCGGGGATGAACGCGTGGCCGAGCCGGTGCAGCAGCGGGCCGCAGAACAGGATCGGGATCCGGCTGGAGCCCGCGTGCACGTTGATCTCGTCCGTCGACGCGCGCTCGACGTTGGCCGGGTCGAGGACGAGCTCGCCCTCCTCGGCGCCGTCGGTCACCTTGACGCCGTGCAGACCGAGCAGGCCGCGGACGACCTCGACGTCGCGGATCCGGGGCACGTCGAACAGTCGGCTGGGCTCGTCGCCGAGCAGGGCCGCGACCATCGCCTTGGAGACGAGGTTCTTGGCTCCGCGTACCCGGATCTGACCGTGCAGGGGCGTGCCGCCGTGTACGACCAGGACGTCATCGGGCAAGGCAACCTCCGGGGCGGGCGGCGATCCGACGAGCGGCCGTAACCAATGCGCGGGATCGCGGGTTGATCGGGAGTGGCGCCCGGGCAGCATAGCGCTCGGTGATGGGCCTGGGGCCACACACACCGGGCTGTCTGGCACGAAATCAGGACGACTGTGGCGCCCGGTAACGCCGGACGCCACGATCAGTCACGGTTTCCGGGTCGCCCCCGGACCACGCTCCGTCACGGCAGGGCCAGCATCTGGTCCAACGCCGACCGGGCCTCGGCCGCGGTCTTCGGATCGACCGTGATCTGGTTCACGAGGCGGCCCTCAGCGAGCTCCTCGAGCGCCCACACGAGGTGCGGCAGATCGATCCGGTTCATCGTGGAGCAGTAGCAGACCGTGCGGTCGAGGAACATGACCTGCTTGTCGGGGTGCGCCAGGGCGAGCCGGCGCACGAGGTTGAGCTCGGTGCCGACGGCCCACGCGGAGCCGGCCGGCGCGTTCTCGAGGGTCTTGATGATGTATTCGGTGGACCCGACGTAGTCGGCCGCGGTCACCACGTCGTAGCGGCACTCCGGGTGGACCAGCACGTTGACGCCCGGGACCCGCATCCGGACCTCGTCGACGGACGACTTGGTGAACCGGCCGTGCACCGAGCAGTGTCCGCGCCAGAGGATCATCTTGGCCTGGCCGAGCTGCTGCTGGGTGAGCCCGCCGTTGGGCTTGTGCGGGTCGTAGAGAACGCAGTCGTCGGCGTCGAAGCCCATCTCCAGCACCGCCGTGTTGCGGCCGAGGTGCTGGTCGGGCAGGAAGAGCACCCGCTGGCCGCGCTCGAACGCCCAGGTCAGGGCCCGCTTCGCGTTGGACGACGTGCAGACGACGCCGTTGTTGCGACCGACGAAGCCCTTGATGTCGGCCGACGAGTTCATGTAGGTGACCGGGACCGTCGACTGCGCGACGCCCGCGTCGGTGAGCGCCTCCCAGGCCGCCTCGACCTGCTGGAGCTGGGCCATGTCGGCCATCGAGCACCCGGCGGCGAGGTCGGGGAGCACGACCTTCTGCGCGTCCGTGGTGAGGATGTCGGCGGACTCGGCCATGAAGTGCACGCCGCAGAACACGATGTACTCGGCGTCCGGTCGGGCCGCCGCCTCACGGGCCAGCTTGAACGAGTCGCCGGTCACGTCGGCGAACTGGATGACCTCGTCGCGCTGGTAGTGGTGGCCGAGCACGAACACCTTCGACCCGAGCTTCGCCTTGGCGGCGGTGGCGCGGGCCACGAGATCGGGGTCGCTGGGCGCGGGCAGCTCGCCCGGGCAGTCGACGCCCTTCTCCGACGACGGGTCGGCGCCGCGCCCGAGCAGCAGCAGGGCGGTCGCCGTGTTGGCGGGTTCGGTCCAGGTCGACGTCACAGATCAATCTTCCCACCGTCAGGCCCCACCCCAGCGGCCTGGCGCCTGTGGGCTGTCACACTGCCGCTATGCGGATTCTGGTCTGTCCCGACAAGTTCGCCGGCACGCTCTCCGCGCCCGCGGTGGCGGACGCGGTCGCCGCGGGCTGGCGGGACCGGGCGCCGGGCGACGACCTGGTCATCCGGCCGCTCTCGGACGGCGGACCGGGGTTCGTGGAGGTGCTGGCGGAGCCGGTCGGGGGTGAGCGGATCCCGGTGCGCACCACCGACCCGCTGGGCCGCCCGGTGGACGCCGAGGTGCTGCTCACCCCGGACCGGACCACGGCGTACGTGGAGAGCGCGCAGGCCTGCGGGCTGCACCTGCTGGCGGACGACGAACGGGACCCCAAGGCGACCACCTCGTACGGCCTGGGCGTCCTGGTGCTCGCCGCGGTCGAGGCCGGCGCCCGCACGGTGGTGATCGGGCTCGGCGGCTCGGCGACGAACGACGGCGGCGCCGGGATGCTGGCCGCGCTGGGCGCCGCACCGCTCGACGAGCACGGTGCCGCGCTGCCCTACGGCGGTGCCGCGCTGGCCCACGTGGCCGGGCTCGGCGGCGTGCCGATGACCCGCGGCGCCACGCTGGTCGCGGCCACCGACGTCGACAACCCGCTGACCGGCCTGCACGGCGCGTCCAGCGTCTACGGACCGCAGAAGGGCGCCGACCGCGCCGACGTGCTGCTGCTCGACGCCGCGCTCGAGCGGTTCGCCGGCGTACTCGTGAAGGACCTGCCGTCCTGCCCGCCGGACGTGGCGACGCTCCCGGGTGCGGGTGCCGCCGGCGGTCTCGGCGCGGCCGTCCTCGCGCTCGGCGGCCGGTGCGAATCGGGCATCCAGCTCGTTACCGGGATGATCGGGCTGGAAGCCGCCCTCGACGCCGCCGACCTGGTGATCACCGGCGAGGGCTCGTTCGACCACCAGTCGCTGCGCGGCAAGGTGGTCGCGGGGGTGGCCGGCGGGGCCCGGGACCGCGGCGTGCCCTGCGTGGTGCTGGCCGGCCGGGTCAGCACCGGGCGCCGGGAGGCGGCCAACGCGGGCGTGACCGAGACCTACAGCCTCGTCGACCACTTCGGGAGCGCGGAGCAGGCGATGGCCCGCCCGGCCGACGGCCTGCGCGAACTGGCCTCACGACTCGCCGGCCAATGGTCGCGGCAGTGACATTCGCCTCATCGGGCCCCGAAATGGCGGCGGAGGTAAGATTCGAGCGGCGACCCTGATGGGGAATGCCCGGCGAACGGGCTAGCGTTGGCCCGAGGGACAACGTTGGTCCGAGGGACCGGCGATCGCAGCGAGCAGGGAGATCCCACGTGACCACTTCAGCGCAGACCGGGTCGGCCGAGACCACGGCTAAGACCGTCGTCCTCACCGACGTCGCGGCGGTGAAGGTGAAGGCCCTGATCGAGCAGGAGGGCCGTGACGACCTGCGGCTCCGCGTGGCCGTGCAGCCGGGTGGCTGCTCCGGGCTGCGTTACCAGCTCTTCTTCGACGAGCGCTCGCTCGACGGCGACATCGTCAACGACTTCGGCGGTGTCGAGGTCGTCGTCGACCGCATGAGCGCGCCCTACCTGACCGGCGCGACCATCGACTTCGCCGACCGGATCGACGCGCAGGGCTTCACGATCGACAACCCCAACGCGCAGAACTCCTGCGCGTGCGGCGACTCGTTCCACTAAGCCGCACCACCTAGCGAAAACGAGCGGGGCCGCCTCTTCGGGCGGTCCCGTTCGTCGTGTCTGACCGGCCGGTAAGCTTCCCCGGCGCCATTCGTCCACCGACTCCGAGGGCCGACATGAAGATCGCCGTTAGCGGCTCGATCGCCACCGACCACCTCATGCACTTCCCGGGTCGGTTCGCCGACCAGCTGATCGCCGACCAGCTCCACAAGGTCTCGCTGTCGTTCCTGATCGACGACCTGGTGGTACGGCGTGGCGGGGTGGCCGCCAACATCGCCTTCGGCATGGCCCGGCTGGGCCTGCACCCGGTGCTGATCGGCGCCGTCGGGGCGGACTTCGACGACTACCGGTCCTGGTTGGAGCGCCACGGCGTCGACTGCGACTCGATCCACGTCTCCGAGGTCCTGCACACCGCGCGCTTCGTCTGCACCACCGACGAGGACATGTGCCAGATCGCCTCGTTCTACGCGGGCGCGATGAGCGAGGCCCGCAACATCGAGCTGGCACCGGCCAACGACCGGGTGGGCGGCTTCGACCTGGTGCTGATCAGCGCCGACGACCCGCAGGGCATGGTGCGCCACTCGCAGGAGTGCCGCGACCGCGGCTACCGGTTCGCCGCCGACCCGTCGCAGCAGCTCGCCCGGATGGGCGGCGACGACATCGTCCAGCTCATCGACGGCGCCGGCTACCTGCTCACCAACGACTACGAGAAGTCGCTGCTGGAGAGCAAGACCGGCCTCTCCGACGCCGAGGTGCTCGACCGGGTCGAGGTCCGGGTCACCACGCTCGGCAAGAACGGCGTGGAGATCACCGGCAAGGGCATCGAGCGGATCCACGTGCCGATCGCCCAGGACGTGCACCCCGTCGACCCGACGGGCGTCGGCGACGGCTTCCGGGCCGGGTTCTTCGCGGGCCTGTCCTGGGACCTCGGCCTGGAACGGTCGGCGCAGATCGGCTCGCTGCTCGCCGGGCTGGTCCTCGAGGGCGCCGGCGGCCAGGAGTACGACCTGCGCCCGGACACGTTCCTCAAGCGGCTCGGCGACTCCTACGGGCAAGAGGCCGCCGACGACGTCCGCCCGCACCTACCGGTGTGACGCCCCGGCTGGTCGTCTTCGCCGGCCTGCCCGGGGTCGGCAAGAGCACCCTCGCGGCCCGGGTCGGCACCGCGCTGCCGGCGCCGGTGCTCGCGGTCGACACGATCGACCGGGTGCTGCGGGCGCACGAGCTGGTCGAGCCGCGGCCGGGCGTCGCCGCGTACGGCGTCGTCTCCGCGCTCGCGGAGGCGCAGCTCGGCATGGGGCTCAACGTCGTCATCGACGCGGTCAACCCGGTCGCCGCGGCCCGGGCCACCTGGCCGGTGCTGTGCGAGCGCACGGGCGCGGCGCTGCGGATCGTCGAGGTCTGGTGCGCCGACATGGCCGAGCACCGGCGGCGGGTCGAGGCCCGGCACGCCGCGGCGCCGGTCAACCCGAACTGGGAGCAGGTCGTGCTGCGGATGGCCGAGTACGAGCCGTACGTCGGCCGCCGCCTGGTCGTCGACACCTCGGCGCCGGGCGACCCGCTCGAGGGCGCCCTCTCCTGGATCCGGGACTAGCTCTCCCGGCGCACGTCGAACGCGTACGGCTCGGGGGAGCCCAGGTAGTCCTGTCCCCGCATGCGGCACCAGGCCGGGATGTCGGTCGCCGCGGCCGGGTCGTCGGCGAGCACGCGCAGCGTCGCGCCCACGGGCAGCTCCGGCAGCCGGCGGGCCAGCGCGATCACCGGCAGCGGGCAGCGCTGGCCGCGGCAGTCCAGCACCTCGGTCACAGGTTCGCCACCCCCGCCTCGGCGCGCAGGTCCGCGACGACACCGGGCAGCTCGGCGAGGAACCGGTCGACCTCGGCCTCCGTCGTGTCCCGGTGCAGCGAGACGCGCACGTTGCCGTGTGAGAGCACACCCATCGCGACCAGCACGTGGCTCGGGGTCAGCGTCGACGAGGTGCACGACGAGCCGGAGGACACGGCGAACCCGCGCCGGTCGAGCGCGTGCAGCAGCGCCTCGCCGTCGACGTAGAGGCAGGAGAACGTCACCAGGTGCGGCAGCCGCTGCTCCGGATCGCCGACCACCTCGACGTCCGGCACGGTCGCGGCCACGGTGGCGCGGATCCGGTCGACCAGCGTGCGGTGGCGGTCGGCGAGCGTCGCCGCCTCCGCCGTCGCCGCCCGCAGGCTCGCCGCGGCCGCGACCACGGCCGGCAGGTCGGCCGTGCGGTCGGTGCGCTCGTCGGCCGGGCCCGGGGTCAGGAACCGGGTGCCCTTGCGCACAATCAGGAGACCGACTCCTGGCGGTCCGCCCCATTTGTGGGCACTCGCGGTGAGCACGGACCAGCCCGTCGGCAGCGGCACCCGGCCGACCGACTGCGCGGCGTCCACATAGAGCGGCACGCCGTGCTCCGCGGCCGCGGCCGCCGCGGCCTCGACCGGCTGCACGGTGCCCACCTCGTGGCTGGCGCTGATCAGCGCGGCCAGCGCGGTGCCCGGCGCCGCGACCTCGGCCGCGAAGGCGTCGAGGTCGACCCGCCCGAGCCGGTCCACGCCGACCTCCTGCGCGGTGCCGCCGGCCGCCACGTGCCGCTCCGCCGCGTGCAGCACCGCGGAGTGCTCGATCGCGGAGTGCACGAACCGCCGGCCGACCCGCTCGCGCCCGGCCAGGCCACCGAGGACGGCCGTGTGTGCCGCCGCCGTGCCGCCGGCCGTGAACGACAGCTCGTCCGGGCGTACGCCCAGGACCTCGGCCGTCGCGCCGCGGGCCGCGTCGAGCAGCTGGCGGGCCCGGCGGGCGCGCGAGTAGAGCCGGGCCGGATCGGCCCAGCCGTCGTCCAGTGCCGCGGCCAGCGCCTGCCGGGCCGCCGGGTGCAGCGGAGCGGCGCTCGCGGCGTCGAAATAGGCCTCGGAAACCCCCACGATCAAACGTTATCCCCGGCGCCGCGCCGACCCCCGGAGCGGTGTGACGACCTTGGTCGAGTAATGTGCGACCGTCGGTGACGGCAGGTGCGAGAGGGGCAGGACCACAAGGTGTCCGCAGAGCGTTCGAAAGCGCGGCCGACAGCCGTCCGGTTGGCCGGTGTCGGCGTCGCCGGTGCGCTGCTGTTGCTGCTCTCCGGTTGTGACGTCGGCTCTCACGTCGACGGCTTCGGTTGGCCGCAGAACGGCATCACCGAGCAGTCCAAGCGGATGTACGACCTGTGGATCGGGTCGACCGTCGCCGCCCTGATCGTCGGTGTCTTCGTCTGGGCGCTGATCTTCTGGTGCGTCATCCGCTACCGGAAGCGGGGCGACAAGCTGCCGGTGCAGACCCGGTTCAACATGCCGATGGAGTTCCTCTACACCATCGCGCCGATCCTGGTCGTCTCCGTGCTCTTCTACTACACGGCGATCGTGCAGACCGACGTCAACCGGACCACCGCGAACCCGGCGGTGACCGTCGAGGTCGAGGCGTTCAAGTGGAACTGGCAGTTCAACTACCAGGACGGCCCGACCGAGGGTGACCGCGTCGGCAAGACCGTCACCTCGACGCTGGGCACCACCGAGGTCATCCCGATCCTGGTGCTGCCGACCGGCCGGACGATCCGCTTCGAGGAGACCAGCCGCGACGTCATCCACTCGTTCTGGGTGCCGGAGCTGCTGTTCAAGCGCGACGTCTTCCCGGGCAACATCCGCAACGTCTTCGAGGTCACGATCGACCAGCAGGGCGCGTACGTCGGCCGCTGCGCCGAGCTGTGCGGCACGTACCACTCGATGATGAACTTCGAGCTGCGCGCGGTCTCCGGCGACAAGTACGACCAGTTCATCGCCGCCAAGACCGCCGGGCAGTCGACGCAGCAGGCGCTGCAGGCGATCGGTGAGGACCCGCTGGCGTCGACCACGTCGCCGTTCCCGACGCGACGGGACCAGTCGAACTTCAACCCGGCCGGCGTGGGCGCCGGCACGGGCAACTGAGAGGCCGGCGCATGCGCACCGAGTGGAAACTGTTCAGCGTCATCTCCGGCTTCCTGTTCATCGCCACGTTCGTCTACGCGTTCTGGACCAACGGGCAGGCCCAGGGCATCGACTGGGTCGGCACGGTCGCACTGGCGCTGAGCTTCCTGCTCACCGCGATGTGCGGCGGCTTCTTCTGGTTCGTCAGCCGCCGCATCGAGCCGCGCCCGGAAGACCGCGCCGACGGTGAGATCGCCGACGGCGCGGGCGAGATCGGCTTCTTCAGCCCGGGCAGCTACTGGCCGTTCGGCCTCGCGCTGGCCGCCACGATCGCGGGCCTCGGCCTGGTGTTCTGGCAGGTCTGGCTGCTGGTCATCGGCCTGGTCGCGGTCATCGCGGCCACCTGCGGCCTGCTGTTCGAGTACTACACCGGCACCCGCCGCACCCGTCCGGATCCGGCGCCTGTAACCGATCATGGCACAGGTTCGAACCGTT
>NZ_JBFAIU010000185.1:0-14939 GCF_040654855.1 Asanoa sp. NPDC050611 | reverse complement strand
AGTGCACGGTGGTGGACCCGACGGCCCCGACGGTGACCCCGGCGAGATCGATCAGATAGTGCCCGGTGTGCAGTACACCGGACGACGGCCGGCGGCCGAGCCAGGTGATCACCAAGGCGTCCTTCCACAACGCGATCGTGGCGCTGGGCGCGCTGGGCGGCTCGACCAACGCCGTCGTGCACCTGCTGGCCCTGGCCGGACGGTTGGGTGTCCCGCTGTCGCTCGACGAGATCGACCGGGCGGGGCACGGCATTCCGCTGCTGGTCGACCTGCAGCCGGCCGGGCGGCACCTGATGGAGGACTTCCACCGGGCCGGTGGGCTGGCCGCGGTGCTGCGGGAGATCTCCGATCTGCTGGACCTCTCCGCGCTGACCGTGACGGGTCGCCCGCTGGGTGAGTACCTCGCCGAGGCGGTGATCCACGATCCCGAGGTGATCCGGCCGCGGGCGACGCCGATGATGGCCGACGCCGGGATCGCGGTGCTCCGCGGCGACCTGGCGCCGGACGGCGCGATCATCAAGCCGGCGGCCGCCACGGAGGCGCTCCTGCGGCACCGCGGGCGGGCCGTGGTCTTCGACTCGGTCGAGGACCTGCACCACCGGATCGACGACCCGGCGCTCGACGTCGACGCCGACTCGGTGCTGGTGCTGCGCGGCTGCGGCCCGAAGGGCTACCCGGGCATGCCGGAGGTCGCGAACCTGCCGCTTCCCCGCAAGCTGCTGCAGCAGGGCGTCCGCGACATGGTGCGGGTGTGCGACGGGCGGATGAGCGGCACCGCGTACGGAACCGTCGTGCTGCACGTCGCCCCCGAGGGCGCGGCCGGCGGCCCGCTCGCGAAGGTCCGCGACGGCGACCCGATCGTGCTGGACGTCGAGGCCCGCCGGATCGACGTGGACGTGCCGGCGGTGGAGTTCGCGGCGCGGGAGCCGTCCCCGGCGATGGTCGCGGCACTCGCCCGGCCGACGCGGGGCTGGGAGAAGCTCTACGTGAGCACGGTGCGCGGCGCGGAAACCGGCGCGGACCTGGATTTCCTGGTCGGCAGCAGCGGCGACCGCGTGCCCCGTGACTCGCACTAACTACTTTTGGCTACTGGCCTGTCGCTTTGTGCACCAGTTGCGACCGGATCTACCTTGGGTATGCTCGTGCGCGGTTTGACGGAGGGAAACGACGAGTATGACCGCCGCGCGACGACGCTGGCTCGCAACTGTCCTGGCTCTGGTCGCCGCCGCTACGGTCGCCGTGGTGCCCAGCGCGCCCGGCTACGCCGCGCCCAACCCGACACCCACGCCCGCGGCACCCAAGGAAAAAGCGGTGCCGATGCTGGGCGACGTGCTCGAGTCGACTGGCAGACAGTACGCCAAGGCCAAGGCGGTGCTCGACAAGTCGCGCAGGCAGCAACTGCAGGCCGAAATCCAGCTCCAGCAGGCGGAGCAGAAGATCCAGGAGCTCCGCCCGCAGATCGCTCAGTTCGCGGCCGAGTCGTACCGGTCGGGTCGGATCACCGCGATGACCGCGATGCTGAACGCGTCGGACCCGAACGGCTTCCTGGAACGGGCGACCGCACTGGAGCGGATCAACCAGTACAACGCGAGCAAGCTCAACGCGCTCATCGACGCGGAGAAGCTGGTCGCGGAGGCGAAGGCGAAGATCGACGCCGAGGTGGCCACGCAGAAGGCGGCGACCGAGTCGATCGCCAAGCAGAAGCGGACCGCCGAGAAGGCCCTCGACCTGGTCGGCGGCGGCATCTCGCTGACCGGCGGCGAGGACCTGGTGTCCGCGACCTCCCCGAAGGCCCGCCCCGCGCCGCGAGCCGCCGACGGGAGCTGGCCGGACGAGTCCTGCAACCAGAACGACCCGACCACCAGCGGCTGCATCACGAAGCGCACGCTCCACGCGTACCAGGAAGTGAAGCGGGCCGGCTTCAACAAGTTCGTCGGCTGTTACCGGCCTGGCGGGCCCTTCGAGCATCCGAAGGGCCGCGCCTGCGACTGGTCGTTGCGCTCGAGCGGATTCGCGAGAGCGTCCAACCGCTCCGAGAAGCTGTACGGCAACAACCTGGCCGCCTTCCTCGTGCGGAATGCCGACGCGCTCGGCATCCTCTACGTGATCTGGTACAAACGCATCTGGTTCCCCGCGACAGGCTGGAAGTCCTACAGCGGCGAGAGCGACCACACCGACCACGTACACATGTCAATGCTGTGACGCGGGTTCCGGTGTTCTCTGCTCCTGTTCCTGCCCGATCGGCGGCAGGTGGCGCAGCACGCGTAGGCAGACGACGGCCGTGACCGCGATCGCGACCGCGCTGATCGCGGCGACCAGATGCAGGCCGTCGGTGAAGGCGGCCCGGGCCTGGTCGAGCAGCGCCGGCGGGGCCGACGCCAGCGAGTCGCCCGCGCCGGCCGGCGCGCCGGCCCGGTAGACCGCGGCGGCGACGCTGCCGAGCACCGCGACCCCGAGCGCGAAGCCGAACTCGTTGGCGGTCTGGGACAGCGAGGCGGCCGAGCCGGCCTTCTCCGGGGGCACCGCGCCCACGACGATGCCGGTGCCCTGGGTGAGCAGCGGGCCGGCGCCGACGTTGAACAACGCCATCCCCGTGACGACGGCGGTCGCGGTGTCGGCGGTGGTCAGCAGCGCCAGCCCGAGCACCGAGACGGCGAGGCCGGCGGCGATCAGCGGCGCCGGCCGGTAGCGGCGGGCCAACAGCGGGGAGACCTGCGTCGAGACGATCCCGGCCGCGACGGCCGGCAGCAGGGCGAGGCCCGCCCGCAGCGGCCCGTAGCCCGTGACGAGTTGCAGGTACTGCGTGATCAGCACCATCGTGGCGCCCGGCAGCATGGTGTTGACGAACATCCCGCCGAGCGCGGTGCGGAACGTCGGCCGCTTGAACAGCCGCAGGTCGACGAGCGGGCTGCGCAGGGTCTGCTGGCGGCGGACGAAGACGGCCGCGAAGCCCAGGCCGATCACCAGCGCGGCCAGCGCGGTCGGCTCGGCGCCGTGGCGGGCCAGTTCCTTGATGCCGTAGACGGCGGGCAGGATCGCGGCCAGCGACAGCGCGACGCTGGTCAGGTCGAGGGGCGCCGGGTGCCGCTCGGGCCGGTCCTTCGGCAGCAGCGCCGGGCCGAGCGCGAGGAGCAGGACCATCGCGGGCACGGCGATCAGGAAGACCGAGCCCCACCAGAAGTGGCCGAGCAGGACGCCGCCGACGACCGGGCCGATCGCGCTGCCGCCCATCAGCGACAGGAGCCAGACGCCGATCGCGGTGGCGCGCTGCCGGGGGTCGCGGAACATGCCGATGATCAGGGCGAGGGTGGTCGGGCCCATGGCCGCGCCGGCGACGCCGAGCACCGCCCGGGCGGCGATCAGCGTGGTCGGGTCGGGCGCGTAGGCGGCGACCACGGACGCCACCCCGAAGACGGCCGCACCGCCGAACAGCAGGCGGCGCCGGCCCAGCCGGTCGCCGACCGCACCCATGGTGATCAGGCACCCGGACAGCAGGAAGCCGTAGACGTCGATGATCCAGAGCTGTTGGGTGCTGCCGGCCCCGAGGTCACCGCTGAGCCGCGGCACGGCGAGCAGCAGCACGAACAGGTCGATCGAGACGAGCAGGGAGGGCAGGGCCAGCACCGCGAGCCCCACCCACTCCTTGCGCCCGGCCCGCTGGGGGGTCATGTCCATCAGTACCTCTCAGGTCGTGTCAGGTTCACGCCCGGAGGTCGGAGCCGTCGCGCCGATTTCGACAAGGTCCAAGGAATCCGGTCTACGGTGATCAGCCATGACCACCTACGTCAGCGACGACGAGATGCGCGCCGGGATGGCCACCACGAAGCCCTACACGGCGGTGATCCTGCGGGCCGGGCCGCAGCACGGCACGCCCGAGGCCGACGCGATCGTCTGGGAGCACGGCCGGCGCAACTTCGGGCTGCGGGCCGACGGCGCGCTCAGCATCGTCTGCCCGGTCCGGGACGACACGGAGGTGTGCGGCATCGGCGTCTTCGACCTGGATCTCGACGCGACGATCGCGCTCATGGACGACGACCCGGGCGTCAGGGCGGGCGTCTTCACCTACACGGCCCACCCGGCCCGCAGTTTCCCGGGTGACCGCCTGCCGTAGGGGCTACGCGGGGTCGCGGCCGGTGCCGGCGCGGAAACGGGTCGATCGGTGCGTACCATCGCAGAAGGGCTTGATCCCGGACATTCCACACCGGCAGAGCGCGACCGTGGACCGTCCGGTCTCGATCGTCTCACCGTCAACGGTGACCATCTCGAAGTCGCCGCGCACGAGCAACGGCCCGTCCGGGTACGGAGTGACGGTCGTGGCGGGCTCGCGCTCAGCGGACATGACGTGGCGCTTTCCCGCGCGCGGGCGCCGGGAAACCAGGTTTGATCGCTCCGGACGCGGGCAGTCCGCCCCCGTGTCGATTGTTTCTCTGCCGACCATCGCCGAGCCCACCATGCCGGCGCCGCGGGGGCCGGTGTCAGCCGCGGTGCGGGCCGCGCTCGCGGGGCCACCCGGCGCGCTGACGGTGCCCGCGAGGTTCGGAAGCGACGCGCTGCGCGACGACGACCTCCAGACCACCCTCTACCTCTGTTACGAGCTGCACTTCCAGGGGTTCGCGGGCGTGGACCCGGAGTGGGAGTGGAACCCGTCGCTGCTGGCGGTGCGGGCGGCGGCCGAGCGGCCCTTCGTCGCCGCGCTGCGGTCGCTGGTCGGCGACGAGCCGCCGCCCACCGACGTGCCGGCCGCACTCGTCGAGCTCGTGTCCGAACAGGACGGTCCGTCGCTGGCCGCGCACGTGCGTCGGCACGCGACGCTGGAGCAGTTCCGGGAGCTGCTCATGCACCGCTCGGTGTACCAGCTCAAGGAGGCCGACCCGCACACGTTCGCGATCCCCCGCCTGCGCGGTGCGGCCAAGGCGGCGCTGGTCGAGATCCAGATCGACGAGTACGGCGGCGGCCGGGCGGCCCGCATGCACGCCGAGCTGTTCCGATCCACGATGGACGGTTTCGGCGTCGACAGCGCCTACGGTGCCCACGCCGACCGGGTCCCGGCCGTCACGCTGGCCGCGGTCAACCTCATGTCGCTGTTCGGCCTGCACCGCCGGTGGCGCGGCGCGCTCGTGGGGCAGCTCGCGGCGTTCGAGATGACCTCGTCGGAGCCGAACCGGCACCTCGCGGTCGCGGCCCGCCGGCTCGGCGGCGACGACACGGCCGCCCGGTTCTTCGACGAGCACGTCGAGGCGGACGCGGTGCACGAGCAGATCGCGGCGTACGACCTCGCGGGGCGCTACGCGGCCGAGACCCCGGACGGCGCCCGCGACGTCCTGTTCGGAGCGCGCTGCGGCCTGGCCGTCGACGGGCTCGTCGCCCAGCATCTCCTGCGGTGCTGGCAGGCGGGTCGCAGCTCGTTGTTCGAGCCGGTCGCGGCGCGGGCGGCCTGATGGCGTTACCGTTCGACGAGGCGGCGCTGCTGCGCCTGGGCTGCGCGCTCAAGGACGCCGGCTACCGGTTCGTCACGGTCACGCCGGCCACGCACGCGCGGGTCAACAGCCGCCCGGCCAACGCCTGGGCGAGAGACGTCCGGGACGTGTTCGGCTGGAGCCGCCGGTTCGGCCCCGGTGTGCTGCGGGCCGACCTGCTGGCGATGGCGACGGCGGCCGGGGTGGTCGACCACGACGGCGACGGCTGGCGCAGCCGGGTGCGGTTCTCGACGTACGACGACGAACTGTTCGTGCATTCCGCGTTCCCGACCGACGCGCCGGACACCGTGTTCCTCGGCCCGGACACCTACCGGATGGCCGACGCCGCGCTCGCGCACCTGCGGGGCCGGGCCGGGCCGGTCCGGCGCGCGGTGGACATCGGCTGCGGCACGGGCGCAGGTGCGATCGCGGTGGCGAAGCGTACGCCCGGAGCCGAGGTGGTCGCGCTGGACGTCAACCCGGCGGCACTGAGCTGCGCCCGCGTCAACGCGGCGCTCGCCGGCATCGACAACGTGTCGGTCCGGCACGGTGACCTGCGGGACGGCCTGGACGGCTGGTTCGACCTGGCGGTCTCCAACCCACCGTTCATGGTCGACCAGGCGGGCCGCGGCTACCGTGACGGCGGCGGGCCGGACGGCAGCGAGCTGTCGCTGGCGGTGCTGGACGCGGCCATGCGGGGACTGCGCGCCGGTGGCTCGCTCGTGCTGTTCAGCGGCACCGGGATCGTCGCCGGGCACGACCCGCTGCGCGCCGCGCTCGCGCACCGCCTGGCGGGCGCCGACTTCCGGTGGACCTACCGGGAGGTGGATCCGGACGTGTACGGAGAGGAGCTCGACGGCGCGGCGTACGCGGACGCGGAACGCATCGCCGTCGTGGTCCTGGAGGCGCAGCGGCGGTCCTAGGGACAGGCGGTGGCCGGGGCGACGCCGAGCGTGTCCAATGTGGTCAGCAGCTCCGCGCGGGTGAGGTTGGCGCCGAAGATGTCCGACGAGCCCGGCTGCAGCACGCGGCCCGCGTGCAACGGCTCGAGCGGCACCACGTCGAAGCCCATCGCGTCCACGAGCTCGGCGACCACCGCGACCGCCGCCGGGTCGTCGCCGGCGACCGCCAGCGCGCGGCGGTCCGGGTCGCCGGCGGGGCGCGTCCACGCGTCCAGCTCGTGGTAGCCCATGTGGTTGAACGACTTCACCACGTCGACGCCCAGGACGTCGCGGACGATCTCGCTCGACGACCGCGTCGCGCCCTCCCAGAGGGGCAGGACACCGTCGACGGGCGGCCAGTAGTTCATCACGTCGATGACGATCTTGTCGTGCAGCGCGTCGGCCGGGAGCGTGTCGAGGCGGGCCAGCGGGATCGCGACGATCACGATGTCGGCCTGGCGCGCCGCGTCCGCGGCGGTCATCGGGACGGCGCCGGGCGCGAGCACGTCGACGATCAGGCCCAGTGCGGACGGGTCGCCCGAGCCCGCGATCGCGGTGGGCCGGCCGGCCGCGACGGCCAGCCGGGCCAGCACCGTGCCGACCTTGCCCGCGCCGAGCACCGCCACCTGTCGCTCGCTCACGACGTCTCCTTGCGGACCACCGGCGCCACCTCGGTGGCGAACAGTTCCAGGCTCTTGTCGACCATGCCGGCCGGCATGGCGCCGACGTCGAACTGGCCCACGTACCGGCTGATGCCGAGCAGTTCCCGGTGCCTCATGATCTTGTCGATGACCTCCTGGGGGCTGCCGACCAGCAGGCCGGCCCGGATCCACTGGTCGTAGACCTCGCGTGGCATACCACCGGAGAACTGTGGGAGTCGCCCCAGGTATTCCGAGTAGTAAGGGTAGAACTCGTCGCGCGCGCCCTGTGAGGTGCGGCCCACGAACATGTGCCCGCCGCTGGCCACGCGCAGGCCCGCCGGGTCGTGGCCGGCCGCCGCGGCGGCGCGGTGGTAGAGCTCGACCAGGCCGCGGGCCGGCGCCGGGTCCGTGAAGATCGCCACGAACATCGGCGCGCCGAGCCGGCCGGCCCGGACCGCGGACTGCGGCGTGCCGCCCACCCCGACCCAGATCGGCAGCGGATCCTGCAACGCACGCGGCGTGACCAGGGCATTCTCCAGCGGCGGCCGGGTACGCCCCTGCCAGGTCACCTCCGGCGACGCGGCGATCTGGAGCAGCAGCCGCAGCTTCTCCTCGAACAGCACGTCGTAGTCCCGGATGTCGAAGCCGAACAGCGGGAACGACTCCGTGAAGGCGCCCCGGCCAGCGATGATCTCCGCCCGCCCGCCGGAGAGCTGGTCGAGCGTGGCGAACTGCTGGTAGACCCGCACGGGGTCGGCCGTGGAGAGCACGGTCACACCGGTGCTGAGGCGGATCCGGTCGGTCACCGACGAGATCGCGGCGAGGACGAGCTCCGGTGCCGACAGAGTGAAGTCGGGCCGGTGGTGCTCACCGAGCGCGATCACGTCCAGGCCGGCCTCGTCGGCGTAGCGGGCCTGTGCGACGAGGTCGGCGAGCCGTTGCCGGGTGGAGACGGTGCCGCTGTCGCCGAACGTGTAGATGCCGAGTTCCATGATTCGTACGACCTCTCGAAGCGGAGCTTCATCTTCCGCTTCGTCGCAACGCGCAACCGGAGCCGGCTATTCCGGATCGCTGGAGCCGAGGTGGGCGGACAGGTCCGCGATGACCTGCTCGGTGCTCTCGAACAGCACGGCCGCCATCCCGTGCGCCCGGGCGCTCTCGACCAGCCGCGGCGCGTCGTCGACGAAGACGATCGCGTCGGCCGGCACGCCCATCCGCTCGCAGGTCAGGGCCCACAGCGCCGGGTCGGGCTTCGACATGCCGACCTCGTGCGAGTAGATGCAGTCGTCGACCAGGTCGGTGAGGCCGTAGGCGCGCTGCTCCCGCTCGCGCGCTCCGACGAAGCTGTTGCTGAGGATGCCGGTCCGGTAGGCGGGTCGCAGCGTCCGCGCGTACTCGATGAGCGTGGTGTTCGGGGTTCCGAGGTACTGCTGCCACATGTCGGACATGACCGCCTCGACCTGCCCGGTCGACAGGCCCAGCCGGTCCCGCATCGCCGCGTGCACCTCGGCCTCGGTCACGGTGCCGACCGCGCCGGCGTCCCACACGTCGGCCATCGCGGTGCCGATCGCGCCCGGGGCCAGCCCGAGCGTCTCCTCCCACCGCCGGTCGAAGTCCATCGGACCACACAACTCCAGCACGCCACCGATATCGAAGACCACCGCCCTGATCACCATGATCGACACGGTACGAGCCGACCCGGCCCGGGCGATATACGCAAGGTCTCCTACGTCAGACGACCGGGCTGCGGCGTTCCAGCAGGACGACGTCGCGCCATTCGCCGTGGTGGCGGCCGATGCGTTCGCGGGTGCCGACCACGCGGAAGCCGGCCGCCTCGTGCAGGCGCAGGCTCGCCTTGTTGGTCGGGAACACGCCGGACTGGATGGTCCAGATGCCGGCCTGCTCCGTCGACGCGATCAGCGCGCCGAGCAACGCCGCGCCCACGCCGCCGCCGCGCGCGTCCGACGAGACGTAGACGCTGTGCTCGACCACGCCCGCGTACACGGGCCGGGCCGAGATCGGCGACACCGCGACCCATCCGACCACGCGCCCATCGAACATTGCGACAAACCGGTGCGAGGCCAATCGGGAGCCGTCAAAGGCCGCCCAATCCGGCGCGGTCGTCTCGAAGCTGGCCTCGCCGGTGTCGAGACCCTCCTGGTAGATCCGGCGGCACACGGGCCAGTCGGCCGCCGTCAAAGGTCGGATCTGTACGTCCATGGCGACCGAGCGTATCGGGACAAACGGTGTGAGTGGTTGTCGCCGCCGAGTGACGAACCGCACCCTGACCCTTCGGGTGTCCCCGATGACGGGTCTCCGGTGGCAATCTTGAATGTGCGCCATTGTTTCGGAGAGGGGGTCCGGATGGCCACGATCGGTTCACCTACGCGGGTTGAGAGGCTTCCGCACGTCGACAACCTGCGGGCGGTGATGGTCGCGTGGATCATCGCGGGGCACGCACTGCTGGGATATTCGGCCATCGGGGGGTGGCCGTACGACGAGGTCCAGGAGACCACGTTCCATCCCAGGTCGGAGCTCGCCATGGCCGTCGTCGTCGGACCGACGGCCCTTTTCGTGATCGGGACCTTTTTCTTCATCGCCGGCCTGTTCGCGCCCGCGGCGATGGCGCGCAAGGGCCCCGGCAAGTTCGCGAGCGAGCGCGTGGTCCGCCTCGGCGTGCCCTTCCTGCTGTTCGCGCTGCTGGTCTGGCCGCTGTTCATGTGGTTCGCCTACCTGGCCGCCGGCCACAAGGTCTCGTTCTGGTGGGAGTTCACCCACCGGCACCCGTTCCTGGACTCCGGGCCGCTCTGGTTCGCCGAGATCCTGCTCTACGTCTCGCTGGCGTACGCCGCGCTGGTCTGGGCCAAGGACCGCGCCCGCACCGACG
Organism: Asanoa sp. NPDC050611; assembly: GCF_040654855.1. NCBI lineage: Bacteria > Bacillati > Actinomycetota > Actinomycetes > Micromonosporales > Micromonosporaceae > Asanoa > Asanoa sp. NPDC050611. The sequence continues at coordinate 5,014 of NZ_JBFAIU010000185.1, read as the reverse complement.
GCGAGCCCCTGGAGGAGGCGCCCGCGGTGCTCGGTGGCCGGCAGCTCGTGACGCTGATCGGCCTCGTCGCCGTGGCGTCGTTCATCGTCCGCCTCTGGTTCCCGGCGCAGAGCAAGCAGGTCCTCGACCTGCACGTCTGGCAGTGGCCGCAGTGCGTGGCCATGTTCGGCCTCGGCGTCGCGGCGGCCCGCTTCGGCTGGGCGAAGCGCGTCCCGGAAGGCCTGCGCCGCGGCTGCGGAGCCGCGGTGATCATCACCGTGCTCTCGCTGCCGGTCTACGCGTGGACGGTCGGCCTGAGCGACCTGGCCGACGACGCCGGCCCGTACCAGGGCGGCGTGCACTGGCAGGCCCTGCTCCTCGCCACCGTCGAGGCGATCCTGGTGGTCGCCGGCTCGGTCTGGGTCCTCGGCCTCGCGCAGGACCGCCTGCAGGGCGTGAGCCGCACCTGGCGACGCTGCGCCCGCGGCTCGTTCGCGGCGTTCGTGCTCCAGGCCCCGGTCCTGCTCACCCTCGCGATCATGCTGCGCCCGTTCGACCTGCCGGCCGAGGCGAAAGCGATCGCGGTAGGCGGCATCGGCGTCCCGGTCTGCTTCTGGCTGGCCTGGCAGCTCATCGAGCGCACCCCGGTGGGCCGCTACCTGTGACGATCGACAAGGTCGCCTGGATCCTGCTGGCCGACGGCGAGATCCTCAGCTCCCGCAACCACGGCCGCGACGTCTTCTACCTGCCGGGCGGCAAGCGCGAGCCGGGCGAGACCGACCTGGAGACGCTGGCTCGCGAGGTCCGCGAGGAGCTCAGCGTCATGATCGTCCCGGGCACGGAGGCGCACCTGGGCACCTTCGAGGCGGCGGCACACGGCCAGCGGCCGGGCACGCGGGTCACGATGAGCTGCTACACCGCCGACTACACCGGCACCCTGCACCCGGACAGCGAGATCGCGGAGATGGCCTGGCTGGCCTACGCGGACCGCGACCGGGTCTCCGCCGTCGACAAGCTCGTCTTCGACCACCTGCACGAGGCAGGGCAGTTGCGCTGATTCCTTGCCGCCGCCACCGCCGCGGTGGGCAGCCGGGGGTCAGCTGGTCGGGCGGAGGCGGCGGCCCTCGCGGTCGGTCATCGCGGCGACCAGGTCGTCGCGGGCGCGGGCCACGCGGGAGCGGATCGTGCCGACCGGGCAGCCGCAGACCTCGGCCGCTTCCGCGTAGCTCAGACCCGCGATCTGCGTCGCGACGAACGCCTCGCGGCGCTCCGGGTCCAGGGCGCGGACCAGCTCCGTTAGGGCGACGCCGGCCTCGAAGCCCGCGCCGCCGTGGTCGCGGGCCAGTTCCGCCTCCGCGACCGGCTGCCAGTCGTCGAGGGCGGCCAGGCGCGGGCGGCGGGAGACGTAGCGGATGTGGTCCGCGCACGCCCGCCGCGCGATCGCCAGCAGCCACGTGCGGGCCGTCGAGCGCGCGTCGAAGGCCGGCAGCGCCCGCATAGACCGCAGGTAGATCTCCTGCGTCAGGTCGTCGGCCTCCCCCGGGCCGACCAGGTGCGTCACGAAACGGCGCAGCTGGTGCTGGGTCGCCTCCACGAACATGTGCGCCGCGGCCCGGTCGCCGGCCTTCGCCGCCAGCGCCCAGGCGGTGACCTCGTCCAGGTCCGGGTCTGGGGGCGGTCCGGGGAGACGCATGCCGGCAAGGCTAGCTTGTCCGGTTTGGCGAAAACGCCCTGGGCTGACGGGAACTCGGCGGCCGTCCCGGGCGACTATCAAGACGTGGAGTGTGAGCGGATCCGGGAAATGCTGTCGGCGCGGCTCGACGGGGAGGACGCGCCCGGCGAGCGGGAGCTGACCGAACGGCACCTCGCCGGCTGTGCCGGCTGCACCGCCTGGCTCGACGCGGCCGCCGCCGTGACCCGGCTGGCGCGCACCGCGCCCGTGCCACCGGCGCGGCCGATCGACCTCTCGTCGGTCGATCTCGGTGCGCCCGCCGCGACGACGCCGAAGCCGACGAAGCACCGGCTCGCGATCGGGCTGCGGGTCGGGCTCGCCGCGGTCGGCCTCATCCAGTTCCTCCTCGGCGCCGCCCAGGTGGCCGGGCTCGGCCGGGACGACCACGCGCACGACGCCGTGCTCGGTTCCGGGCACCTCTGGCACGAGTCGGCCGCCTGGAACCTCGCGATCGGGGCCGGGTTCGCGTTCGTCGCGCTGCGTCGTACCCGGCCGACCGGTCTGCTGCCGACCCTCACCGCGTTCGTCGGCGTGCTCACCCTGCTCTCCGCCGGCGACATCGTCGCCGGGCGCGTGGAGCCCGGCCGGCTCGCCAGCCACGGCTTCCTCGTCGCCGGCTGGTTGATCACCCTCGCGCTGTCCCGCCCGGCGCTCGACCCGGGTGAGCCACCGGCCCGCGGGACCGGCGGCCGCCGCTGGACCGCCGCGTTCGACACCGAGCCCGCCGCACCGCCCCGCCTGCGGCTCGTCGAGGGCGGCGGCGCCACGGCGATGGCCACGGCCTCCGCCCGCAGGAGCGCGGAGGCTGCCTGACGCAGCATCCCAATCGCGGCAAAACCGGACCAGCCCGGCACTAGCCTCGCAAGCATGGACCGCGCCGCGCTCGCCGCCGATGCCTACGTGTACGGCTATCCCCTGGTCGCGAGCCTGTCCGAGGTCGGCCGGTTCACCCGCGAGGGCCTCGCCACCGTGCCGGCGACACCGTTCAACGCGTTCGGCCACGCCCACCGCCTGGCCGGGCCGGACGACACGTTCGTCAGCGTCAACAACGACACCGTCTACTCGATCGCCCAGGTCGACGTCGGCGGCGGCCCGGTCCGGCTGACCGTGCCGGACACCGGCGGCGCCTACTACGTGCTCCAGATCGTCGACGCCTGGACCAACAACATCGCGTACGTCGGCCGCCGCGCCACCGGCACCGGAGCCGGCACGTTCCTGATCGCGCCGCGCGGCTGGACCGGGGACGTGCCCGACGACGCCACCGTCATACCGGCCTCGACCTCGGTGGTCTCGATCGTCGGCCGCCTGGCCTGCGCCGGCCCGGACGACCTGCCCCGGGTCGAACGGCTGCAGCAGCGGCTGCGCCTGCACGCGCCCACCCCGTCGGACCGCGCCCCGCTGCCGCCGGTCGCCGCCACCGGCGTACCCGAGGACCTGCTCTTCTTCGAGCATCTGCGGTCCTGGCTGGCCGCCTTCCCGCCGGCCGCGCCGGACCGGGCCTACCAGGAGCGGTTCCGCCCGATCGGGCTGCTGGACGCCGACCCGCCCTACGCCGACCCGGACGACGACCTCGCGAACGCGTTGAACGAGGGTGCCGCCGAGGGCCGGGCGCGGATCGAGCACGCCTCCCGCGGCGCGCCAACGGTCAACGGCTGGCAGCTGGCGCCGCACGCGTTCGACTACAACGTGGACTTCCTCGGCCCCGGCACGCTGGATTCCCCACAGTGGAAGATCGCCGACCGCGTCAAGGGCTACCTCGCCCGGGCGGTCGCGGCCCGCGTCGGGCTCTGGGGCAACCACGGCTACGAGGCGGTGTACGCCCCGGTCTACGTCGACGGGGACGGCTCCCCGCTTTCCGGCGCGTACGCGTACGAGCTGCGCCTTCCCGGTCCTCCCCCGGTCGACGCGTTCTGGTCATTGACGATGTACGACATGCCGGATTATTACCTCGTGCCCAACGCGATCGACCGCCACTCGATCGGCGATCGCACCGCCGGACTACGACGTGAATCCGACGGTTCATTCACTCTCCGGGTGAGTCATTCGCCGCCGGCCGACGGCGACACGAGCAACTGGCTGCCCGCCCCGCCCGGCGCTTTCCGCCCGCTCATGCGCCTCTACCAGCCACGATCCGACATCCTGCACGGTGGGTACGCGCTTCCGCCGCTGATCAGGGTCGAGTAGCCCGCCGGGCGGCCCCTTTCGCACAGCCCAGGCACAGGTGAAGATGGTGTGTCCGAGTGTCCACCTGACGCCCCCCCCGGGATCGGAGCCGCCATGGCGAGACGCTGGCCGGTGCTCGCCGGCGCCGTCACCGTGGCGCTCGGCGCCGCGATCCTTCTCTTCCCGGGCGCAGCGGGCGCGCTCTGGGGCACGGCGGGCGTGCTGGCCACCGCGGGCATCCTGTTCGGCATCCGCACCCACCAGCCGGCCCGGCGGGCACCGTGGATCCTGCTCGCCGCCGCCGCGACCGCGCTCGGCGCCGGCGACGTCGCCTACGAGCTCAACGGCGGCGCCGACCAGGGCGGACCCTGGCTGGTCGTCGCCGAGACCTGCTACCTGGCCCTGTTCCCGTTGCTGGCGTACGCGCTGCTGGGCCTGACCCGGACGAGCGCCGCCCTGCGCGACCGGTCCACGGTGGTCGACCTGCTCTCCCTGGTGATCGCCGCCGGCCTGGTCGGCTGGACGCTGACCGCCGGCCCGCTCGCCACCGCGTCGACCTGGCCGGTGTTCGACCGGTCGCTGGCCGCGGCCCACGTGCTCGGCTCGATCGTCGTCCTCGTGGTCACGACGGCGCTGGTCGTCGCCACCAGGGCCCGCAGCGTCTCCGCGCTGCTGCTCGCCGCCGGCGCCGCCGGCCTGTTGATCGCCGACACGCTCGACGCGCTGGTCGAGATCCGGGGCGGGATCCCCGGCGGCCGCGCCTGGGAGCTGGGCTACCTCGTCTGCTACGCGGCGTGGGGTGCCGCGGCCCTGCCGCCGTCGATGGCCCGGCTGACGCTGCCCGTCGAGCCGCGGGTCGACTCCGGGCGCGGGCTCGGCGTGCTGCCCGTGCTGCTGATCGCGCTCACCGGCCCGGCACTCTTGCTGGTCGGCGACATCCGCGACGACGTCGGCGTGGTGACCGTGGTGGCGATCGGCTCCGCGCTGCTGATCGTGCTGGTCGCGACCCGGCTCAACGACGCGCTCACCGCACAGCGCCGGGCGGTCGAGCGGGAGCGGCTCCTCCGGCACGCCTGTGGCGCACCGGCTCGGCCTGGTCTTCACCGGCTGGGGCCTGCTGGTCGCGCTGTTCAGCGTCTT
>NZ_JBFAIU010000184.1:0-14984 GCF_040654855.1 Asanoa sp. NPDC050611 | reverse complement strand
CTCCGGCAAGCGCTGGGTCGCCGAGGCCACCCAGGAGACCGTCCGCGAGGCCATCCGCCAGCTCGGCTACCGGCCCAACAACGTCGCCCGCAGCCTGCGGACCCGGCGCTCGAAGATGGTCGCCGTGGTGGTCCCCGACATCACCAACACGTTCTACGCGGTCCTCACCCGCGGCCTGGCCGACGCGGTCGACGGTTCCGGCTACGGCACCTACGTCTGCAACACCGACGGCCTCCCCGACCGCGAGCACGCGTTCCTGGCCGACGTGCTCGACCGTGGCGTCGACGGCGTGGTCATGGCCGCCGGCGAGGTCGCCGGCGGCGTCGGGCCCGGCGGTCTCGGCGTGCCCGCGGTGCGCATCGGCGGCGATCCCGACGACGACCCCCACGTCGACCTGGTCGCGCCCGACGACGAGATCGGCTCGCACGCCGCGGTGCGGCATCTCGTCGAGCGCGGTTCCCGGCGCATCGCCATCATCGAGGGCCCACCCGCGTCGGGTTCCGGCCGTGACGCGGGCTACCGCTGGGCGCTGCGGGAGAGCGGGATCGCCGTCAACCCCGACCTGATCGTGCGCGGCGACTGGACCCGCCCCGGTGGGCGCAAGGCGATGCACGCGCTGATGGCGCTGCCGGAGCGGCCGGACGCTGTGTTCTGCGCCAACGACCTGAGCGCCATCGGCGCGATCGACGCCGCGCACGAGCTCGGCCTCCAGGTGCCCGGCGACGTCGCGATCGTGGGGTTCGACGACGTCGACGCCGCGACCATCGTCAACCCTCCACTCACGACGGTGCGCAACCCCGCCTACGAGACGGGGTACGCCGCCGGCGAGCTCCTGCTGAGCCGGATCACCGGGAGCTGGACGGGCGAGGGCCGCACGGTCGTCCTGCCCTGCCCCCTGATCGTGCGCGAGTCAGCCTGAAGCGCGCGGCGCTCACATCGTCACCACCGCCTTGACGAACTTCTCCGGCTTGGCGCGGGCCGTCTCGAACGCCTCGTTGATCCGGTCCAGCGGAAACCGGTGTGAGACCAGCGGCGCCAGCGACAGCCGGCCCGCCGTCAGCAGCCGCATCCCGACCGCCATCCCGCGCATGATGGTGTCCACGTCCCGGTAGTGCGCGTTGACGATCCCGAACGCCATCCAGTTCCAGTGCGCCAGGTTGATCCGCCGCGCCTCGCCCTGATGGAAGCCGACCAGCACGACCTTGCCGCTCATCCGCGTCGTCTCGCCGACCACGTCCAGCGCACCCTGCGCCCCGGTCGCCTCGAACGTGACGTCGGCGCCGCGCCCGCCGGTGGCCGCCGCCACGACCTCGGCCAGCGACTCCGCACGCACGTCGACAACCCGCGTGGCACCGAGCTCCGCCGCCCGGGCGAGGGCGTCCGGGCGGGTGTCCGCGACGATCAGCTGCCGCGGGCCGCGCAGCGCGACGAGCGACTGGACCAGGTTGCCCATGAAGCCCGCCCCGATCAGCACCACGTCGTCGCCGAGCCGCACGTCGGTCTCCTCGACCGCGTTGACCGCGTTGGCGAGCGGCTCGGCCAGGGCCTCGTCCAGCGGCACACCGCCGGCCGGGAAGCACCAGGCGCCCTTGACGGCGACGAACTCCGCGAAGCCGTGCGAGGTCACCCAGCAGCCGACGGGGTCGCCGGGGGACAGGCCGGTCACCTCCAGGCCCACCTCGACCACGGTGCCGCTCACCTCGTGCCCGATGGACCGCGGATACTCGCCCGCGTCCCCGGCGAACGCCGGCAGCTCCGACGAGCAGACGCCGCAGGCGGCCACCCGCACCAGCACCTCGTCGCGCGCCACGACCGGAAGCGCGACGTCGAAGATCTCGAACCGGCCGGGACCGGTCAGCACCGCGCGCCTCATGCGAACACCACGATGGTGTACGTGCCGAGCCCGTCCAGCGCCACCCGGTGGTAGCCGTCGACCTCCGTGACGTCCAGCGGCGTGACGGAACCGTCTGACCCGTGCGCCGTCGCCGCGCCCGCCGACCCCGGGAGCCGCGCGGACAGCGTCACCGCACCGGTCCGCCGCACCTGGTCGACCGCCGCGTCGTAGCCGTAGTTGACCAGGTGGACCGCCACGGCACCGTCGGCGAGCGCGGCCGTGTTGACCGCGACCGCCTCGACGCCCGCGCCGTCGAGCACGACCTGCCGTCCGCCGGGCAGCACCGACTCCAGCCCGGTGAACGTGTCGACCCGCACGACGTGCCCCGCATAACCGGCCAGCGCCGCCTCCTGCGCCGCCGTGAGATAGCCGCAGTGCGGCAACACGAGGGTGTCGTAGCGGTTCAACGCATCGGCCGTCACCCGGTCGGGCGCCGTCCGGTCGTCCGGGAAGAGCACCACGTCGAACGGCACCCCGGCGCCGGCCAGCGCCTCGGTCACCTGGCGGTACGGCACCACGACGCTGTCGTCGCGGGCGTTGACCAGGTTGTCGCTCACGTCGGCCTTGGCGATCAGCTCGCGGTTGCTCTCGACGCTGTAGACCACCGCCACCTCGTTGACCGTGCGGCGGGCGAAGAGCCGCTCGTGCGCGGCCAGGAACGCCTGCGCGTCCGCGGCCACCTCGTGCGGCGCGTAGAACGCGTCCTCGATCGTCGCGCCCATCCACGAGCCGTACGGGACGGACATGTTGACCCCGAACGCGGCCGCCTCGAACAGGGAGAGCCGGAACAGGTCGTACCCCCGGCCCTCCTTCAGCTCGGAGACCAGGGACGGCACCACGCCGCCGTACGGGTTCTCGACGACGATCACGTCCTTGTCGCCCGCGAACCCGGCCACGTACCGGAACCACTCCGGCTGCCGGTGCGTGGTGTTGCGCATCTCGGTGACGATCAGGTCGACGTCGTCCACGAGGCCGAGGTACTGCGGGTCCATGTTGAAGAAGTTGCCGGAGACCAGCACCTCGCGCCCGACCGACCGACCGTACGCGCGTGCGTACGACGCCAGCTCACCGAAGTGCGCCCGGATCGCGCCGAGCTGGTAGCGGTAGTACTCCGCGTACAACGGGGTCTCGTCGAGCCGGCTCTTGAAGTCGAAGCCCTGCGCGAGCAGCCACTCCCCATAGTGGAACGTCGCGAGATCGACGGCCGGCGGCACCGGCAGCGCCGCCAGATACTCACGGAACCCCGTCATGCAGTCCCGGCAGAAGCAGCCGCCGTACTGCAGCGAGCCCAGCGGCAGCTCGGTCTCGTCGAGCTGCACCCCGTCCACGCCGGCGTCGATCTGGATCTTGATGATCGCCTTCAGGTACGCGCGCCAGACCGGGTTGTTCCGGTCCATGTAGAAGCACTGGTGCTCGCGGTCCGGGCACTCGACCCACCGGGCGTGCAACGCCGTCTGGTGGATGTCCCGCGCACAGCACTCCTCGATCAGGTCGGTCACCGGCTCGCCGGCGCTGTTCACGAGCCCGTCCGGGAAGTAGTCGGAGACCGGCTTCCACAGCTTCGGATAACGGTTCTGGCCGAACTCGCGCAGCCCCAGCCAACCTCGCTTGCCGACGCCGCGCAGCTCGTTGACGGCCAGCACCTCGTCCTCGGCCTCGGACAGCTCGACCGGGAACTCCCAGCCCTGCGCCTCGAACACGATGCCGAACACCTTGATGCCGCGGGCCTGCGCGGCCGCGATGAACTCGCTGTCGTTGACGAAGCCGTAGAACCGCGACCGGGCGTCGACGGGGCCGAACGCCTCCTGCTCGAGGTACGGCAGCGAGATCGAGCCGCCGCCCAGTGACGCCCAGACCAGCGTCGTCGCCCGGTAGTCGACCAGGTCGTCGATCATCCGCAGCCGGCGCGGCGGCAGGCTCGGGTGGTAGCAGTGCTGGCGGGGGAACCAAGCGTCGAAGTAGACACCACGTTGCATGCGGGCAACTCCCGTTGTCAGACGATCAAAGGGGCCAGGGTGCGTTGGGCGAGCACTAGGCCGTCCCGGACCCGCGACGGCGTGCCGGACCAGACCGGGTCCTCGTGCTCGATCGAGACGGCGCCGGCGTAGCCGCCCTCGTGGAGCACGTCGACCAGCCGCCGCCAGTCGACCTCGCCGAGCCCCGGCACGCGGTAGCGCCACCAGCCGCTGATCCACGGCGACGGCTTGTCGACGAGCTGGCCGAAGACCCCGAACCGGTTGCGCGCGGCCGGGTCGACCTCGACGTCCTTGGCCTGCACGTGCTTGACCAGATCGAGGTTCTCGCGCAGCGCCACGACCGGGTCGATGCCGAGCCAGACCAGGTGCGAGGGGTCGAAGTTGAGGAAGAAGCCGAGCCCGGACATCCAGCGCCACAGCTCGGGGGAGTAGGCGAGGTTGGCCGGGTAGCCGTCCGGGTGCCAGCCCTCCATGGGGCAGTTCTCCACCACGAAGACCACACCCCGATCGCGGGCGTACGCCACGAGCGGCGGCAGCACGTCCTCGGCGAGCCGCAGGTTCTCGGCGACCGACCGGGTGACGTCCCGGCCGATGAACGTGCCCACCAGCGGGCAGCCCAGCGCCGCGGCCGCGTCGACGCACCGGCGCAGGTGGTCGTGGATCCGCCCACGCTCCGCCAGGTCGTGGTGCAGCAGGTTCTCGTAGTAAGCGACCGCCGACACCTCGAGATCGAGCGCGCCCGCGCCGTCGAGGTGGTTGGCCTCCCACGGGCGGCCCGGGTCGCCCGGCCAGGCCGCCACCTCCAGCGCGGCGAAGCCCTGCCCCGCGGCCCACCCGGCGATACCGTCGAGGGGCTCGCCGGGCAGGCACGCGGTGAGGAAGCCCAGCTTCACCGTGGGTCCGGCTCGTAGGTGTTGCCCGCGCCGTCCTTGCCCCGGGCCAGCCAGATCTTCCAGCCCGCGTTGTCCGGCACGTCGAGCACCTTCACCGACGCCGGGAAGTAGCGCATCGTGTAGCCGGTGCGCCGCACGTCACTGGTGTTGGGGCGAGCGCCGTGGATGATCCGTCCATCGTGGAGCGAGCACTGGCCGCGCTCCAGCTCGAAGTAGACCGCCTTGCTCTCGTCCACGCCGGGGATCTCGGCGTGGAAGGTCTGCACGGTCTTGTCGGTCGGCACGTACTCGGAGAAGCCGTTGTGGTGCGTGCCCGGGATGACCCGCATGCAGCCGTTCGCCTGGTTGCTCGGCCCGAGCGCGAGCCAGACCGTGACGATCCGGTCGTACTCGGAGAGCCGGCCCTTCCAGTAGGCGCTGTCCTCGTGCCACGGCGTGGCCCGGCCGACCTTCGGGTCCTTGGAGATGAAGTGGCTGGTCCAGAGCGCGATGTCCGGGCCGACCAGCGGTTCGACCAGGTCGAGCACCTCGTCGGAGAGGAGGAGGTCGAGCAGCCGCGGGTCGCGGAAGTGCGGGGTGTCCAGCTCGTCGGAGAGCTTCTCGCCCTTGTCGGCGAGGTGCTCGTTGAAGATGTCCTCGAGGTGGTCGAGCTTCTCGGGGGAGAACAGCTGCGAGCGGTTGAGGTAGTAGCCGTTCTCACGGAAGAAGGCAACGTCCTGTTGGTCCAACACGGTGCACCTCCGGTGCGGGTCAGGCGGCCATCACCCGGATCAGCTCGGCGAACAGGTCGAGGTCCTCGACGAAGTCCTCCGGGCCGGTCTTCGGCTGGCCTCCGGTCGTGACGATGGTGTGGAAGTACTCGAGCTCGTGGGTGTAGGGGTCTTTCAGGTGCGGGCGGCTGACGGTGCGGTGCAGCCCGTCGCCCCGGCTCTCCTCGGTGACGAGCAGGGTCGGGAAGTGCCGCACGTACGGGGTGTCGTACTGCACGCGCATGGTGGCGAGGTCGCCGTACACCTCGATGTGCGCGTCGAAGCGGAGCTGCTCGTCGACCCCGGTCTCGTAGGTGACGAGGAAGTCGTCGTACTCCAGCAGCGCCGCGATGAACTGCCCGTCGCGCCACTGCCGGGCGGCCGCCACCCCGCGCGGCGGGCCGAGCAGCTCGCGCATGGCCGACAGGTCGTGGCTGCCGAGACCGCAGAGCAGCCGGTAGGTGCCGGCGAGGACGTCGGGCACGTCGCCGAGCGCGTCCGCGACCAGCGCGCGGCCCTTCGCCCAGCGTTCCTCGAGCTTCGCCCGGGGAATGTCGTCCGGCCGGTCCACGAAGATCGTCTGGTCGATGATCAGCTGGTTGCGGCCGATCACGTCGTGCACCCGGGCGTAGTTGATCCGCCCGAGCTTGCCGATCTGCTCGGTGGCCTCGACGAACGCCGGCGCGAACCGGCGCATGTAGCCGACCATGACGACGGCCCCGGAGCGGTCCCGGGCGGCGATGATCCGTTCGGCCTCGCGCGGGCTGAGGCACATGGGCTTCTCGACCAGCACGTGTATGGCCCGGTCGAGCGCCGCCACGACCGCCTCGGCGTGGTACTCGTCGCTGTTGAGCACGAGCACGCAGTCCAGGCGCTCGCGGTTGAGCATCTCGACGACGTCGGCGTAGCGGTTCGCCACGCCGTACTGCCCGCCGATCCGGTCGAGCAGGCCGGGCGAGATGTCGCAGACCGCGGTGACCTCGAACAGGTCCGGCAGGGAACGCAGCACCGGCAGGTGCACGACCTGGGCCACCTCGCCGAGACCGATGACGCCCATGGACAGTCGACTCACAGGTGACCCCCTGATGCAAAACGTTTTGCCAATCGGTGGCCGCAGCCTATGGGTCTTGTGAGGCGATCGTCAACGGTCGTAAAGTGCGCTGCACGTAGTTGGCAAAACGTTTTGCACCTCCGTCCTGAGGAGGCACCATCGTGAGCCAGGCTTTTTCCCGTAGATCCCTGTTGGCTGGCGCGGCCGGGCTGGCCGGAGCCGGTGTCGTCGGCCTCGGCACCACCCCCGCGACCGCCGCCCGACGCCCCCCGCTCTGGAAGATCGCCAAGCAGCGCGGCATCGTGTTCGGCTCGTCGACCGCGACCTGGCAGATCTCCGACCCCGACTACGCGGCGCTGTTCAGCCGCGAGTCGGCCCTGCTGTTCACCGAGGACGACCTGCTCTGGTACCGGCTCAAGCCGACGCCGGACGCCGACCTCGACTTCACCTACGCGGATCAGATCATCGGCTTCGCCGAAGCCAACGACATGCGGGTCTTCGGCGCCCACCTCGTCTGGGACGAAGGGTTCGGCGAAGGCTGGACCGAGGATGACCTCTGGGGCATGTCCACGCAGCGGGCCCGCGAGGTGCTCTTCGGCACCGCCCGCGCCGTGGTCCGCCGCTACCGCGGCCGGGTCGAGGCGTGGAGCGTCGCCAACGAGGTGACCAGCCCCGAGGGCGAGCGCGGCTACCGCACGGACGTCCCGTGGTGGGAGCCCCTCGGGAAGAGCTACGTCGAGGAGGCGTTCCACGTCGCGCACGCCGCCGACCCGCACGCGCTGCTGGTCATCAACGAGTTCGGCTTCGAGACCGTCAACGAGTGGGGCGACGAGCCGGAGCCCCGCCGCCGCGCCACGCTTCGGGTGATCGACGACCTGCTGCGCGAGGGCGCGCCGGTGCACGCCCTCGGCGTGCAGGCCCACCTGCTGGCGGACGGGTTCAGGGACCGGTTCGACGCCCGGTCCTACACGCGCTGGCTCGGTGAGGTCGCCGACCGCGGCCTCGAGATCCTGATCACCGAGCTGGACGTGCAGGACGACGGACTGCCGGCCGACGTCGCCGCGCGGGACGCCGGCGTACGGGACGTCTACCGGCGCTACCTCGACGTCGCGCTCTCGTGCCGTGCCGTGCGCGCCGTGATGGCGTTCGGCCTGTCCGACCGCTACACCTGGCTCGAGGAGGACTACCCGCGGGAGGACGGCGCGCCCCGCCGGCCCCTCGCCTACGATGACGAGCTGGCGCCGAAACCCGCCTACACGGCGATCGCGAACCAGCTCGGCGACGCACCCCAACGGCCTCTACTGTGGAGCATTCCGGAATGACAGAAAACCGCCGGGCGCTGGTCGTCCGGGGCGGCTGGGACGGGCACGTGCCGGTCGAAGCGACCGACCGGTTCGTGCCGTTCCTCCGCGACAACGGCTTCCACGTCGACATCAGCGAAACTCTCGACGTGTACGCCGATCCGGCCGCGTTGGGCGGCGTCGACCTGATCGTCCAGTGCTGGACGATGGGCACGGCGACCGACGCGCAGGTCAACGGTCTCATCGGCGCGGTCCGTGCCGGCACCGGTTTCGCCGGCTGGCACGGCGGCGTGGTGGACGCGTTCCGCTCGTCGACCCGCTACCTCCAGATGACGGGCGGCCAGTTCGCCGAGCACCCCAACAACTTCGTCGACTACGAGGTCGAGGTGGTGCCCGAGCGCGCCGACCACCCGATCGTCGCCGGGCTGCCGGCCAAGTGGGCGCTGCACACCGAGCAGTACTGGATGCTCACCGACGCGCTCAGCGACGTGCTCGCGACCACCCGGTTCCGGGCGACCGACGAGACCGACTGGCGCGCCGACGTGGTGGTGCCGGCCGTGTGGACCCGGCAGTGGGGGCGGGGGAAGATCTTCGTCTCCACCGTCGGGCACAAGCTGGAGGACCTCGACCACCCGGACGTGCGCGCGCTGACCGAGCGCGGCCTGCTCTGGGCTGCCCGCTAGGGGCAGTCCGGTGCCTTGCACCCCCGGCGGGCGTTGGCGTGCAGGTCGAAGTCGTGCGCGCTGATCCGCACCAGCCTCAGCCGGGGGCGCATGGGCCCGCGTGACCAGAACGACCGCACGCGGTCGAGCTCGCGCCGGGCCGAAGCCTCGTCGCCGCGCGGGCAACCGAACTCGTGGTCGCCGCCGGGCCAGTCGAGGCGCACGGCCCACAGCGTGCTCGTGCTGGGGCTGGCGTCGACCCGGTTGTTGGTCCAGAGACTTTGAAACACACTCTTCCCCTTCGATGTGTGTGCACTCAACTGTGCGCCGCCGGCCGAAGGGGAAGACACCGGCGTCCTTGATTTTACCCGTTACCCGGCGCCCGAAACTGTCGCGAAGTAGTGCGCGATGAACGCGTCCGGGTTAACCGTGTCGGCCACTTCGTGCGGCCCGTCGGCGGCCGCGCGCCACGCGGTCGCACCGTCGCCCGTGTCGACGGTGACCTCGCCACGGGCGAACCCGCACAGCTCCGGCGCGAAGATCGTGGCGGCGGCGAGCGGGTCGTGGAACGTGACGTGCGGGCGCTCGGCGAACCACGACGCGGCCATGTCCGCCACCGGGTGCAGCAGCGGATGGTCGCACCGCGCGAGGAAGTCGGCGGCGTCCATCTGTACGCGCGTCGTGACGTCGAGACCGACGGACCGGTGCGTGCGCGCGGACGCCGCGTAGACGCGGGCCGCGGCGTGCGGGTCGTTGTGGATGTTCCACTCCGCGCCGAAGTCGCCGGCGAACGCGCCACCCATGAGGACCAGCCGGCGCAGCAGCGACGGGATCACCGGGTCGACCGCGAACAGCAGCGCCACGTTGGTCAGCGGGCCGATGGCGAGCAGGGTGACCTCGCCGGGATGGGCGCGGATCGTGCGGCGCATGAACTCGACGGCCTCGCCCACCGCGAAGACCTCGTCGTGGGGCCAGCGGGCCAGCGCCGCGGCCTGCGGCGGTGGCGCCTGGACGGGTGGTCCCACCAGCGGGACACCGGCGCCGGGCAGGATCGGCACCGGCCGGCCGGCGATCCGGCACAGCACGCTGGCGAGCGAGGCCCGGTCGACCGGTGCGGCGGTGACCGTGGTGATCCCGACGAGCTCGCACTCGGGTTGCGCCAGCAGATAGGCCAGGGCCACCGCGTCGTCGATGTCGTTGCCGATGTCGGTGTCCAGCAGCACGAGCTCGGCCATGCGTTTCATGATCGCAGGGTCAGGCGACCTCGGCCAGCCGCTCGGCGAGCACGATCCGGGACGCCGCCTGGATCAACGCCAGGTGCGAGAACGCCTGCGGGAAGTTGCCGAGGTGCCGCCCGGTCTTCACCTCGAACTCCTCGGCGTAGAGGCCCAGCGGCGACCCGATCTTCAGCAGCCGCTCCATCAGCTCGACGCCCCGCTCGACCTGACCGGTCGCGGTCAGCGCGGACACCAGCCAGAACGAGCAGATCAGGAACGAGCCCTCCTTGCCGGACAGGCCGTCGTCCGTCTCCTCGGTGCGGTAGCGCAGCACGTAGCCGTCCTCGGTGAGGTCGCGGGCGATCGCCTCCACCGTGTTGTGCATCCGCTCGTCGCTGGGCGGCAGGAAGTTGTAGAGGACCGCGAGCAGCGTGGAGGCGTCCAGGGCGTCGGTGCCGTAGTGCTGGCGGAGCACGCCGTCCTTGCGTACGCCGTGGGCCAGGATGTCGTCGTGGATCTCCTGCGCCACGCCCGCCCAGCGCTTCTTCGCGTCCGGATGACCCCGGATCTCGGCCAGCCGAGCGGCCCGGTCCATCGCGATCCAGCACATCAGCTTCGACGACACATAGTGCTGCGGGTCGCCGCGCGCCTCCCAGATGCCTTGGTCAGGGTGCTTCCAGGCCTTGGCGGCCGAGTCGGCCTGGCTCGTCACGATCGGCCAGAGCCGGCGCGGCATCCGCTGGCTGCGCCGGGTGTGCAGCAGCACCGAGTCGAGCACCGCGCCGAACACGTCGTTCTGCTTCTGGTCGAACGCGTTGTTGCCCACCCGCACCGGTCGCGCGCCGGCGTATCCGGAAAGGTCGTCCCGGACCTTCTCGGTCAGCTCGCGGCGCCCGTCGATGCCGTACATGATCTGCAAGGTGCCGTCGTGGTTGGGCTCGATGTCGGCGACGAACTGCATGAACTCGTCGGCTTCCCAGTCGAGGTTCAGGTAGTGCAGCGCCTGCATGGTGAACGAGCTGTCCCGCATCCAGGTGAACCGGTAGTCCCAGTTGCGCTCGCCGTGCGGCGTCTCCGGCAGCGAGGTGGTCAGCGCCGCGACGGTCGCCCCGGTCGGCATGTAGGTCAGGCCCTTGACCGCGATCGCCGACCGCTGCAGGGCGTCCCGCCAGCGGTGGTCCGCGATCCGCGCGCCGGCCAGCCAGTTGCGCCAGTAGGCGGTGGTGTGCTCGATGCAGGCGGCCGCCTCGGCGTAGCTGCCCGGCGTCGCCAGCTGATCGGCCCAGGACAGCACGCAGTACGCGGTCTGGCCGCGTTTGAGCCGGCGCCGGCCACGGATCCGGTTGCCCTCGATGCCCATGGCCATGTCGGACCGCAGCCGGACGGTGACACCGGCACCCGACCCGTCCGCCACGTGCTGGTCCTGGTCGACGAAGGTCCAGGTCGCCGGCGTACGCCCGTAGTCGAACGCCGGCTCGCAGATCATCTCGATGTCGACGTGCCCGTCGAGGCATTCGACGGTACGCACGAAGTAGTGGTCGGCGTCGTCGTCGTACGGGGGCCGCGAGTGCGGTGTGACCACGTCGGGCCCGTTCGCCGGCCCGATGCTCAGCGCGTCCCGCACGAGGATCCAGCCGGTCAGCGTGCGCCAGGTGGTGACCAGCACGTTGGTGCCGGGCTCGTAGTCGCGGGCCGTCGGGTGGTTGATCCCGTAGGGCCCGAGCCGGAACATGCCGGCCTCCCGGTCGAGCATGCTGCCGAAGATGCTCGGCGAGTCGAATCGGGGCACGCACAGCCAGTCGACCGAACCGTCGGACGCGATCAGCGCGCCGGTGTGGCAGTTGCTCAGGAACGCGTAGTCCTCGATCGGCGGGAACGGCGAGCGCACCGCGCTCTGCCGCACCCAACCGCTGGCGGCCCGGATGTCCGGCACGGCCGCGACGACCAACCCGCTCGCACCCGCGATCGCGGCGGCGGCTTCGGTGTCGTTGTCGGGTTTCGTGCTGGTCACCCGGGCCCCCGATCAGCGCATCCGGGCGGTGCCGTGCAGCTCGCCGGTGTCGTCCGGCGCCGAGCGCATGCTGCTCTCCGGGCGCGGCCGCCAGACGGCGAGCGCCCAGATCACGAAGACCGCCATGGCGATCTCCAGCAGCGACCAGAACGGGTAGTAGGGAATGAAGAAGAAGTTGGCCGTCGCGGACAGCACGGCGAAGAAGATGCCGACCGCGCGGGCCCAGGTCGCGCCCGTGAACAGCGCGAGACCGGCGAGCGCGGCCAGCGCACCCAGGATGATGTGCAGGATGCCCCATCCCGTGGTGCTGAACGTGTAGAGGTAGTTCTGCGTCACGACGAAGAACGACCCCCGCACGACGGCGACGATGCCCATCACGAGCTGCCAGAGACCCATCATCAGCAGGACGACCGCGGCGAAGATCACGCCACTCGCCGCCCACAGCTGCCTGCTCGACGTATCCCGCGTCATCGTGTCCCCCCGATGCTCGGACGTATGGCCCTCTTATCGTGGCACGAATTTCTGTATAGCGAAGTAAGTTCTGATTCACCCGTTATCGGGGTCCTGGAGCTGTGCGAGCAGCGTGGCGAGGCGCGCCCGCCCGGCGGTGTCGGCGGGGTCCTTGATCCGCGCCACCAGCACCACCTCGGCGCCGTCGAGCGTCACGGTCAGGGCGAGATGCCGCAGCAGCTCCTGCTCGGTGGCCAACCGCGCCACGGCGTCGACAGTCGCGAACCCCGCCCCCCACCGCACCTCGGCCGCGACGTCGGTGCGCCGCACGAGCCGCCCACCGGGCGGCCGGGCGGGCCCACGCGCGGCCGCGGGCTCCCAAGGCGTAGGCGGCGGCATCCGGTGCGTGGGAATCCGCATCACGACCTCCCAACCTCACCCCTCACCGTCCCAGACGAGCCACGACCCGCGGACGGCTTTCGACATCCCCCGCGCCGGTTGGCGTGCCGCGTGGCGGTGAAGGGGTCCGCGACAGGTGTGACAGAAACGGGTCAGGCCGCGGCGAGGATGGTGGCCCGGGTCGGGATCGGGCCCACCGCGCCGTGGCCCTGTGTCGTCAGGGCGCCGGCGATCGCGGCGTGGCGGGCCGCCTCCGCGGGGGTGGCGCCGCCGACCAGGCTGGCCATGAAGGCGCCGTCGAAGGCGTCGCCGGCGCCGGTGCTGTCGACCGGGTTGCACGGGTGTGGCTTGACCTCCGTGCGGGTGCCCTCGTGCCAGAGCAGCGCGCCCTCCGCGCCCATCTTCAGCACCACCGTGCGCGGGCCGTGGCTGGCGTACCAGTCGAGCACCTCGAGCGGGTCCTCGACTCCGGTCAGGACTCGTCCTTCCTCGATGTTCGGGAAGGCCACATCGGACAGCTCGATGCTGCGGGCGACCACGGCGCGGGCGCGCTCGAGCGCCCACAGCTGCGGGCGGTAGTTCGGGTCGTAGCTGACGAGCGTTCCCGACGCCTTCGCCACGGTCATCGCGTGGAAGACCGCGTCGCACGCCGAGAGGCTGATCGCCTGTGTGATGCCGGACACGTGCAGGGCGCGGGCCCCCGCGACGGCCGACTCCGGGATGTCCGCCGGCGTCAGGCGGCTCGCGGCCGAGTCCGCGCGGTAGTAGGTGAACACGCTGCGGGCCGGGTCGCGGGAGATGAAGTAGACACCCGTACGTTCACCCTCGGCCCGGATCACGTGCGTCGTCTCGATGCCTTCGTCGTGCCAGAGCCGCAGGAACCGGTCGCCGAACGGGTCCGCGCCGATCCGTGTGACGTAGCCGGCGCGGGCGCCCGAGCGGGCCGCGGCGACGAGGAAGTTGGAGGTGTCCCCACCGAAGCCCGTCGTGAACTCGTCCGCGCTGTCGAGCGCCGCGTGTCCGACGGCGCTGAACTCCAGGAGCGGTTCACCGATCGCGATGATGTCCATGCCAAATGACAGTATGCGAGGTAACTGTCCGACCAACGCCGAGGAGCTGCCATGACGTCGACCGCCCGGGACCTCCTCGCGGTCAGCCCCGTGATCCCGGTCGTGGTGGTCGAGGACCCCGCCGACGCCGTGCCGCTGGCCCAGGCGCTGCTGCGCGGTGGGGTCGGGATCATCGAGATCACCCTGCGTACGCCCAACGCCGTCGCCGCCCTGGCGGCCGTGGCCGAGGCCGTGCCGGAGATGCGCGTCGGCGCCGGCACCGTCACCACCCCGCAGCAGGTCGAGGCGGCCCGCAACGCCGGCGCCGGCTTCCTGGTCAGCCCGGGCGCGACCGAGGCGCTGGTCGACGCCGCGCTGGCCTCCGGGCTGCCGTTCCTGCCGGGTGCCGGCACCGTGAGCGAGATGCTGGCCCTGCGCGAGCGCGGGCTCGACACGCTCAAGTTCTTCCCGGCCGAGCCGAGCGGCGGCCGGGCGTACCTGTCCGCGGTGGCCGGCCCGCTGCCGGACTTCGCCTTCTGCCCGACCGGCGGGATCAGCGCCGGCTCGGCCGCCGACTGGCTGGCCCTGCCGAACGTGGGCTGCGTCGGCGGCTCCTGGCTGACCCCGGCGGACGCCGTGCGCGCCCGCGACTGGGACCGGATCGAGCGGCTCGCAAGTGAGTCGACAGCCCTGAGAGAGTAGAAGGGTGCACGTCGGGATCCTCGGGCCGCTGGCCGTCACCGACGCCGGCCGGCCCGTCGAGGTCGGTGGTGCGCGGCTGCGTGCCCTGCTGACCCGGCTCGCCCTCGACACCGGCCGGCCGGTGGGCACCGAGGCGCTGGCCGACGCCGTCTGGGGTGGCGCGCAGCCGGCGGACCTCGCCAACGCCCTGCAATCACTGGTGTCGCGGCTGCGGCGCACGGTGCCAGGGATCCCGGTGTTGCTCGGCCCCGGCGGCTACCGGCTCGACCTGCCGGCCGACGCCGTCGACGCGGAACGGTTCACGAGCCTGGCCCGTGACGGGCGCGACGCGCTGCGTGCCGCCGACCCGGAGAAGGCGGCGGCCCTGCTGCGCGACGGGCTGGCGCTGTGGCGCGGGCCGGCGCTCGCCGACCTGACCGAGGCCGCGGCGCCCGTGGCCCGCCTCGAGGAGCTGCGGCTCGCCGCCGTCGAGGACCGCATCGATGCCGAGCTGCGCCTGCCCGGTCCGGCCCATCTGGTCGCCGAGCTCGACGAGCTGGCGGCCGCGCATCCCGCCCGGGTAGCCGCGCAGCTCCTCCAGCAGCTCGTACAACACCGGGTCGTTGGTGGTCGTCGCCTGTTGCCGCAGCC
>NZ_JBFAIU010000183.1:0-15030 GCF_040654855.1 Asanoa sp. NPDC050611 | reverse complement strand
GGACCGCGTAGTTGATCCGCTGGAAGTCCGGGTCGCGCCGCGCGCAGACCGCCGCGACGGCCTCGCCGATCAGGTCCATGTCGGCGAGGAAGGCGAGCCGGCGCGCCCGCGGCAGGTCGAGCAGCCGGTCGACGCCCGGGTCGTCGGTGAGCAGCACGCAGTATCCCGGCAGGAACTGCGTGTCGCCGATCACGGCAAAGCCCGACTCCAGCCGGGCGAGCACCGTCGGGTTCTGTCCGCGCAGCGCCGATCCGATCCGGTCCGTCCGCCAGTCGATCATGGCGCGAGACTACGCTGGGTCGATGGCCGTCACGCGCACGCCCAGCGGCGTCGTCGTACCCGATGGGATCGACGCCTTTCACCGGCGCCTGCACCGGGTCGCGCCCGCCGGGCTCGTCGACCAGACCTCGCAGACCACCGGGATGACGCGCCGGGAGGCCATCAGCGGCCGGACCGTCGGCGCGGCCCACCTGTGGATGGGCCAGACCCATGTGCCCGCGGGGACGAACTCCGGCAACCATCACCACGGTGCCTCCGAGACCGCCATCTTCGTGCTCGCCGGCACGCCCGTCTTCGTCTTCCTCGACCTCGAGGGCGACGAGCCCGTCGAGACCCGTGTGCGGACCGCGCCCGGCGACTACATCTTCGTGCCGCCCTGGGTGCCGCACCGCGAGGAGAACCCCGACCCGGACACGGAGGCGGTCGTCGTGATCGCCCGCACCACGCAGGAGGCGATCGTCGTCAACCTCGACGCCCTGTCCTGGTCGGCGCGGGAGGCCGGGTAGGGTCGCCCGCGTGCAGCTGGACGATCTTCTCGGGCGGCACGCGGAAGCGTGGGCCGCGGCCACCAACCATCCATTCCTGACGGGGGTACGCGACGGCACGTTGCCGCCGGCCGACTTCGCGGAGTGGCTCGTGCAGGACCATCACTTCGTGGCCGACCTGCTGGCGTTCCAGGCGCGGCTGCTGGCCCGTGCGCCGCGGCACGCCCAGGCGGTGCTCGCCGCCGGCGCGGTCGCGCTGGTCGACGAGCTGACGTGGTTCGAGGACAAGGCCGCACAGCTCGGGCTGGACCTGACCGCGGCGCCGGGACCCGCCACGCTCGCCTACCGCGAGCTGCTCAGGAAGCTGGACGCCGGGCCCGTCGACGACGCGCTGGTCGGGCTCTGGGCGATCGAGCGCGCCTACCTCGACGCGTGGACCTTCGCCGCGCCGGGCGCGCCGGCGTTCCGCGAGTACGTCGAGCACTGGACCGCGCCGGGCTTCGCCGGCTATGTCGCGGGGCTGGCGGAGGCCGCCGGCGACGGACCCGCGAACGACGCGGTGTTCGCGGCCGTCGCCGCCGCGGAGGCCGCGTTCTGGGGGCCGGCGAAGTGAGCATCGCCCGCACCCTCTGGCTGGACAACGCCGACCTGGCCGAGGAGGCCCGCACGCACCCGTTCGTCCGCGGTCTCGCCGACGGGACGCTGAAGGAACAGACCTTCGCCGGGTACGTCGCACAGGACGCGTTCTACCTCGAGTCGTTCGGCCGCGGTTACGCGCTCGGCATCGCGCACAGCCCCGACCGCAAGGGCTTCGACGCGTTCGCCGACCTGCTCGCCGGGCTCCGCGCGGAGCTGCGCCTGCACGAGGCGTACGCCGGGAAGCTCGGCATCGACCTGGCGCGGGTCGATCCCCTGCCGGCGACGCTCGCCTACACCGACTTCCTGCTGGCCACCGCGGCGCTCGGCGACCTCGGCCACCTCTGCGCCGCCCTCACGCCGTGCATGCGCCTCTACGCCCACCTGGGCCAGTCGCTGGCCGCCGAGGACCACGCCGACCGGTACGGCGACTGGATCCGCACCTACGCCGAGCCCGGCTTCGAGCAGCTCGCGGGCCGGCTGGAGAGCCTGCTGGACACGTACGCCCGCCCCGGCGACGCCCGCACGGCCGACGTCTACCGCCGCGCGATGCGCCTCGAGGTCAGCTTCTTCGAGTCAGCCTACCGGAGCTGATGCCAAGGGCTTGCTATTGCCAATAGTTTGCAATAAGACTGTCGGCATGCTGCTGCCCGCCAGCCGACCACAGCGCCTGCTGGCCGCCTCGAACCTGGTCTACACCGTCGGCAGCGGGCTCTACCTCACGGCCGGAGTGCTCTACTTCACCCAGGCCGTGCACCTGCCCGCGACCCAGGTCGGCCTCGGCCTGGCGCTGGCCGGCTCCCTGTCGCTGGCGCTCGGCATCGCGGTCGGTCACCTCGCCGACCGGCACGGACCGCGCGGCGTCTACGCGGTCACCCTCGCCGTCCAGGCCCTCGCCACGGCGTCGTTCGTGCTCGTGCACAGCTTCTGGCCGTTCGTCGCCACGGTCTGCCTGGCCACCGGGGCCAAGGCGGCCGGGCTCGCGGCACGCTGATCCGGCACTTCGGCGGCGAGCGGCCGCAGGCGTTCCGGGCCTACCTGCGCGCGGTCACGAACGTCGGCGTCTCGGTCGGCGCGCTCGGGGCCGGCTGGGCGGTCCAGGTCGGCACGGTCAGCGCGTACCAGGTGATGGTCGTCGGCAACGCCGTCGCGTTCGTGGTCTCCGCCGTGATCCTGGTCGGCCTGCCGGCGGTCACGCCCGAGCCGGTCACCGACGGCCCGCGCCGCGTCGCGCTCGGCGACCGGCCCTACCTCCTGCTCACCGCCGTCGACGGCATCATGGCCATCCAGTTCAAGGTGCTGACCGTGGCCATTCCACTGTGGCTGGTGACGGCGACGCGGGCGCCCGCCTGGATCGTCTCGGGCACCATGCTCGTGAGCACGCTGATGGTGGTGGCGTTCCAGGTCCGGGCGAGCCGGGGCATCGACTCCCCCACCGCCGGCGGCCGTGCGTACCGCCGCGCCGGTCTGGCCTTTCTCGCCTCCTGCTCGCTGATCTCGCTCACCCGGGCGATCCCGGCCTGGGCCGCCGCGGCCCTGCTGCTGACCGCCGCCGTCGTGCACACGGTCGGCGAGCTGTGGCACTCCGCCGCGGGCTTCGAGGTGTCGTTCGCCCTCGCGCCGGTGGAGGCGACCGGCCAGTACCTCGGCGTGTTCGGGCTCGGTGCCGGGCTGGCCGAGGCGCTCGGCCCGAGCCTGCTGATCGCCCTCTGCATCAGCTGGGGGACGGCCGGTTGGTACGTGGTGGGCGCGATGTTCGCGTTGACCGGGCTCGCCGCACCGGCCGCCGTCCGATGGGCGCAGGCGCGCCGGTCCGTCCCGGCGCGCCCGACCGCCACTCAGAAGTCGTCGTCGAAGCTGACCGTGCCCGTGACGCCGACCTGATAGGCCGACACGCGGCGCTCGAAGAAGTTCGACAGCTCCTGCACGTCCTGCAGCTCCATGAACGCGAACGGGTTCTGGCTCCCGTAGCGCGTCGGCAGGCCGAGCGTGGCCAGCCTCCGGTCGGCCACGTGCTGCAGGTACGACCGCATGTCCGAAAGGGACAGTCCGCTGACGCCCTGCTCCAGCAGGTCCGCCGCGAACTGCACCTCGCACTCCACCGCCTCGGCGATCATCTCGGTCACCGCCGCGGACAGCTCGTCGTCGAACAGGTCCGGCTCCTCCCGCCGGACCGTCTCGACCACGTCGAACGCGAACGCCATGTGCATCGACTCGTCGCGGAACACCCAGTTGGTGCCGCTCGCCAGCCCGTGCAGCAGCCCGCGCGAGCGCAGGAAGTAGACGTACGCGAACGCACCGTAGAAGAACAGCCCCTCGATGCAGGCCGCAAAGCAGATCAGGTTGAGCAGGAACGCCTTGCGATCCTCCCGGGTACGCAGCTCCCGCAAGGAGAACACCGAGTCGATCCACTTGAAACAGAACTCGGCCTTGCGGGCGATCGACGGGATGTTCTCGACGGCCGCGAACGCCTCGTGCCGCTCCCGCTCGTCCGGCACGTACGTGTCGAGCAGGTTGAGGTAGAACTGGACGTGCACGGCCTCCTCGAACAGCTGCCGCGACAGGTAGAGCCGCCCCTCGGGCGAGTTGACGTGCTGGTAGAGGTTGAGCACGAGGTTGTTCGCGACGATCGTGTCGCCGGTCGCGAAGAACGCCACGAGCCGCGAGACCAGGTGGTGCTCGGCGGGCGAGAGCTTGGCCAGGTCGGCGAGGTCGGAGTGCAGGTCGACCTCCTCCACGGTCCAGGTGTTCCTGATGGCGTCCTTGAACCGGTCGAAGAACGCCGGATAGCGCATGGGTCGCAGGGTCAGGTCCATACCGGGGTCGAGCAGGCTCACTGGCAGGCCTCGCAGCTTTCGGGGTTCTCGAGAGAGCAGGCGACGGCGTCCGGCGCGATGATCGCGACGGTCGCCTGCTGGATCCGGGTCGCGGGGCGCGACCGCAGGTAGTAGGTGGTCTTCAGCCCGGCTTTCCAGGCGTAGAGGTACATCGAGGAGAGCTTGCCGATGGTGGGCGCGCTCAAGAACAGGTTCAGCGACTGCGACTGGTCGATGTACGGCGCGCGCGCCGCGGCCAGGTCGATCAGGGCCCGCTGCGGCAGCTCCCAGGCGGTGCGGAACAGCTCCCGGACGTCGGCCGGCAACGCCGCGACGTCCTGCACGGAACCCTCGGCCCGCTTGATCCGCTCCCGCGTCTCGACCGTCCACAGGCCGCGCGCCTTCAGCTCGCGTACCAGATAGGTGTTGACCTGCAGGAACTCGCCGGACATGGTCTCGCGTTTGAACAGGTTGGAGACCTGGGGCTCGATGCACTCGTAGCACCCGGCGATCGACGCGATGGTGGCCGTCGGCGCGATCGCGACGAGCAGGGAGTTGCGCAAGCCGTGTTCC
Organism: Asanoa sp. NPDC050611; assembly: GCF_040654855.1. NCBI lineage: Bacteria > Bacillati > Actinomycetota > Actinomycetes > Micromonosporales > Micromonosporaceae > Asanoa > Asanoa sp. NPDC050611. Next base: position 10,241 of record NZ_JBFAIU010000183.1, on the reverse strand, counting down.
GCAACGCGTTGCCGCACGGCCGCCCACCGCGCGGTCTGCGTCGGCGTCGCACCCCAGAGGTCCGGATGCAGGTCGCCGTTCGCCGCGCGCGTCTCCGCGAAGGCCGGGTGCGCGCCGAACTCCGCCGCCAACCCCGCCGACGTCTCCAGCGCCGTCAGCAGGATCTCCTCCTGGATCCGGGTCGACAGCTCACGGGCCTCGTCCGAGTCGAACGGCAGCCGCCGCGCGAAGAACACGTCCTGCAGCCCCATCAGCCCGAGCCCGACCGGCCGCCAGCGCGGGTTCGACGCCGCCGCCTGCACCGACGGGTAGTAGTTGATGTCGATGACCCGGTCCAGGAACACGACCGCGGTGCGCACGGTCGCGCGCAGCTTGTCCCAGTCGATCCCGTCGTCGGTGACGTGCGCGGCCAGGTTGACCGAGCCGAGGTTGCAGACGGCGGTCTCGTCGTCCGAGTTCACCTCGAGGATCTCGGTGCACAGGTTGGACAGGTGGATGGTGTTGCCGGGCGCACCGGTCTGGTTGGACAGCGCGTTGGCCCGGTCCTTGAACGTCATCCAGCCGTTGCCGGTCTGCGCGAGCGTGCGCATCATCCGGGCGTAGAGGTCGCGCGCCTTGACCGTCTTCACGGCCTTCTTCTCCGCGGCGCGGTAGGCCTCGTCGAACGCCTCGCCGTGCAGGTCGGGCAGTTCCGGCGCGTCGGTCGGGTCGATCAGGGACCACTCGCCGTCAGCCTCGACGCGGCGCATGAACTCGTCCGGGATCCAGTTGGCGAGGTTGAGGTTGTGCGTACGCCGGGACTCCTCGCCCGTGTTGTCGCGCAGCTCCAGGAACTCCTCGACGTCCGGGTGCCACGGTTCGAGGTAGACACACGCCGCGCCCTTGCGCCGGCCGCCCTGGTTGACCGCGGCCACGCCGGCGTCGAGCGTCTTGAGGAACGGCACGATCCCGTTCGACCTGCCGTTCGTGCCCCGGATGAGCGCACCCCGGCCCCTGATCCGGGACCAGGAGATGCCGATCCCGCCCGAGAACTTCGACAGCTTCGCGACCTGGTGGTACCGCTCGTAGATGGAGTCCAGCTCGTCGCGCGGCGAGTCGACCAGGAAGCACGACGACATCTGCGTGTGCCGGGTGCCGGAGTTGAACAGCGTCGGCGAGCTGGGCAGGTAGGCCAGGCTGGACATGAGCCGGTAGAAGCCGATCGCCTCCGCGGGGTTCTGCGACAGGCCGCAGGCCACGCGCAGCAGCCAGTACTGCGGCGTCTCCACCACCAGGCGGGTCTCGGGATGCTTGAGGAGATAACGGTCGGCGATGGTGCGCAGGCCGAAGTACTCGAACCGCCGGTCGCCGGTCGGGTCGACGGCGTCGTCGAGCTTGCGGGCGTTGCGGGCCACGAAGGCCGCCGTCTCGTCGCCGATGAGGCCGAGGCCGTGCGCGTACCGGATCGACTGGCTGAAGGTCGCGACACCCTGGCCGCGCACCTCCTTGTCCACATAGGCCGCCAGCAGCCGGGCCGCGAGGCGCGAGTACTGCGGCTCCTCGCCGGTCAGCTCGGCGGCCGTCTGGATCGACAGCTTGTCGAGCTCGGCGGTGGTGGCGCCGTCGTAGAGCCCGCTGATCGTCCGGGTCGCCACCCGCAGCGGGTCGACCTCGTCGAGGTCGCCGACCCACCGCTCGACCGCTTTGACGATCTTGTTGACGTCGACCGGCTCGAGGTCGCCGTTGCGCTTGCGCACGCTCATCACGTGCCGGCGCTGCTCCGGCACGACCTTCTCTTGCGTGACCGTCATGGTCCCCCTCCGCACGCTCGGTGTTCGGAAGGTCGTCGGACGCGCACGCTGACGCCGCCGGCCCGCGACGGCGGCGGCCCGGTGCTGACGTCGGCCGTCCCGCGCGGCCTTCGACCGCCGCACACCGGTGGGCGTGCGGCGCGCTGGCAGGTCTTCGGACTCGTGGGCGTCGTGCTCGTGCCTACTGGCCGTCGCTTCCCGGGCCGGGGCCCAGTGCTTCGTTGACGGCGTTCGTTCCCACTCACCGCTGCGGGGCAGTCCCGGCTTCGCACCGGGTTCCCTGTTGCCTCGACCGTCTTGTGGGGACGCTCGAACCAGCTGCGTGAGACACCATATATGGGTGCACCCTCGGTTGCGCAACACCAGATGTGGTGTCGGGCGTGTCGGGTTCGCGGATGCCGAACGTCACAGCCGCGCCCGGCGCGGCGCGCCCGCAGCGGCGCATCGCGACCGGTAGGGTGCCCGGCCCTCAGCGCATCAGCGCGGCGGCGACGGCAGCGAACGCGAGCAACGATCCGAGGCGAAGGGCCACCACCATGGCGGCGGCGAGTACGGTCGACCGGCTGGACCTGGCTTCCACGCCTCCACGCTCGGCCCGGGCCGGCGCCGGCGGCAAGCACCTTGACGCGTCCTTGACCGTGGAGCCGGTGATCCTGACGGTCCCTTGGCGCCGCCGGTCAGGCCCGTGGCGGCCCGGTCACCCATGTCCGGGACATGCGCTCGGAGCTACTGGCCAAGATCGCCTTACGCCTGCGCCGGGGCGTGGGCCTGGCCCGGCGACCGGGTGCTGCTGACCCGGCGGATCGAGAACGCCGCGGCCGCCCTGCGGTTCCTGGACGACATCGAGGCTGGACCGTGACCGCCCGTGCGCTTCGATGGGGCACGATGAGGCATGGCCAGTTCGTCAGCGGGCGCGAAGAAGGCGATGGTTCCCGTCGACGCCGCGGTGGAGTCGTTTCTCGCGGCCGTGGCCGACGAGCGGCGGCGCGCCGACGCGCGTACCCTCGTCGCGCTCATGGGTGAGATCACCGGTGAGGCGCCGCGCATGTGGGGTGCCAGCATCGTGGGGTTCGGGAGCTACCACTACCGGTACGAGAGTGGGCACGAAGGTGACGCGCCGCTGGCCGGGTTCTCGCCGCGCAAGGCCAACCTGGTGGTCTATCTGGTCGGTGGCTACCAGGAGCGGTATGCCAGGACGGTGGCCCGGCTCGGTAAGCACAGGACCGGCAAGGGCTGTCTCTATCTCAACCGGCTCTCCGACGTGGACGAGGGCGCGTTGCGCGAGCTGATCGAGCGCTCGGCCCGGGTGCATCGGGGTCAGGACTCCTAGCCGGCGCCGGGCACCCGTGGGCCAGCACCGGCGACCCGACGGGCCAGCACCGGGCACCCCCGTGGTCGAGCGGGGTGCCCGGTGCTTGCGCGGTCAGGCCGTGCGGCGTCGCCGTTGGAGTCCGACCAGGAGCAGGCCGGCCAGGGTCAGGCCGCCGCCGAGGCCAGCGAGCTGGAGCACGGACAGGCCGGCTACCCCCGGGCCCGTGACCGGCAGGCCCGCCGGGCACGTCTGAGCCAGGTCGAAGGTGCCGTCGGCGCCCGTGATCGTGGCCGTGGCGTTGATGATCGAGAACGGGTTGAGCAGTTCGCCCGACGGGCTCAGGCCCGCGGACGTACGGATCCACGCACGGTCGCCGACGATCGCGCGGTCGCTCGCGGGCGCCGTCGTGATCGTTTCGGTGACCGGGCCGCCCTCGGTCGCGAACTCGATCGTGACCGAGCGGAACTCACCCTGCTGCTGTGGGCGGGGCAGGGCGAAGACCCACACGTCCTCGCCGGCGAACGGGCCGCCGCCGAGCTTCGGGTCGCACTGGTGGACCGGGAACGCGGCCGCGGTCTGGCCGACGTCCGCCTGGTCGATTTTGATGGTCACCCCGGAGGCCGAGGCCGGCGCGGCGGTAAGGCCGATCACCACCGCAGCGACGGCGGCTCCGCCGAGGCGGGCGAGTACGGATATCGTCACAAGATCACCCCAACTGCTTGTTGTCTGGGTAAAGCTCATGAACGGGGCGCGACCCGCTGTCAGGTAACCACGTTGGACTGATCTTCACGTTCGTTATCGGTTGGTTCCGCCCGGTCGGCCATTTGCGATTTGTGACTGAAAATGCTGGTACGTGATGAGATGAACTGTGCGGAGCGGCGGGGAGGATCGGCGCGGCACCGCGGGAGTGACGCGTGCCCTCTACGTCACCGCGGCGCTGGTCGTGGTGACCGCCGGCATGCGCGCGGCGGGCGGCCTGCTCGGCCCGATCCTGCTGGCGCTGATCCTGGTCGTCACGCTCAGCCCGGTCCGCTCGTTCCTGGCGCGCTGGATGCCCGGCTGGCTCGCCACCGTGGTGCTGATCATCATCCTCTACGGCATCCTCGCCGCCGGCGTGTACTCGCTGGTCGCGGCCGGCATCCAGCTCGCCTCGATCGCACCGCGCTATTCGGACCGGGCCAGCGACATCATCGACTCGGTGCAAAAGTGGCTGCAGGAGCAGGGCGTCGAGGCCGACGACGCCCAGCAGCTCGTCACCCGGATCGACCCGGGCACGCTGGCCAACATCGCGCAAACAGTCGCCGGCGCGGCGTTCTCGCTGCTCACGGACGTGGTCTTCCTGGTGACCCTGCTGCTGTTCATGGCGGTCGAGACCGGCGGCTACCCCAGCCGGATGGCCCGGGCCGACCTGGTCCGCCCATCCCTGACCCGGGCGTTGCGCCAGTTCGTCAGCGGCACCCGCCGCTACCTCGTGGTGTCCACGATCTTCGGCCTCGTGGTAGCCATCTTCGACGGCATCGCACTGTGGATCCTCGGCATCCCCCTGGCCGTCCTGTGGGCGGTGATCGCCTTCGTCACCAACTACATCCCCAACATCGGCTTCGTCATCGGCCTGGCCCCACCGGCGGTCCTCGCCCTCCTGGAAGGCGGCGTCGGCCTGATGGTCGTGGTGATCGTCGTCTACAGCGTCATCAACTTCGTCCTGCAGTCGATCGTCCAACCGAAAATCGTCGGCGACAGCGTCAACCTCTCGGTCACGGTCACGTTCCTGTCGCTGATCTTCTGGACCTTCATCCTGGGCGGCGTGGGCGCTGTGCTGGCCGTCCCCCTCACCCTGCTCGCCCGCGCACTGCTGGTGGACGCGTCCCCGGGCACCCGCTGGGTCGACCTGTTCCTGGCAGGCGGCGGCAGCATCCGCGCCGAGGTCCGCTGGCGCGCGGGCCACCCGCCCCGCCGCCAACGCCGCTGGATACCCCACCGCCGGCGCCGCAAGCCGGAAAGCCCATGGCGCGAATAGCCATGGATACCCCTTCCGGAATGCCCGTGGCGCGAATAGCTCAAGAGATGTCCCGGGCCTGTCGTGGGCACGACCGTCGCTCCCGCCGGACACCGCTCCGCTGCGCTACGCTGCCACGCCCGCGGCGGGTCACGGTCAATTCCTGAGGCCCCTGCCCTCCGCCGCAGCCGCCCTACCATCCTCAACGTGATGGATCTCGACCTCGACGACGTCGCCGACGCGACGGCCGCTCGCGCCACCACGTGGCGGGCCGCCGGGGCGCAGTGGACGGTAGAACGAAGCCCCACCACCTGGAAAAAGCCATCGGTGACGGCCGTGTGGACAACCACCCACCACGCGCTGCAACTAACAGTCTGGACCAGCGGCGAGGCCGAACTCGACCACCTAACGGTGTCGACGGAGGTCATCGCCACGGTCGCCTACGACCTGTCGAGCCTCGACGACCTCGCCAACCTCCTCGACGACGTCACCCACCGGTTGACGCCGCCCCACGCGCGAGCATCGCCGTCGGTGCGACACCAGATAGCCCTCCACGGTCCGGGCCCGCCACAGCGTCTCGGCGACCCAGAGACGTGACCCGGCGCCTGCGCCGCCAGGATGGTGCGGTTGGCGCGGGCTGAGTTGCCAGCCCACGGCGCGGAAACCCAAGGCCACCGCCACCCGGCGCGACGGGTCATGGCGACAGAGTTCCGGCGACCCAGACGACGTGAACCGCGCCGTCAGGATGGTGTCGCTAGGCGCAGGCTGAGTTGCCAGCCCACGGCGCGGAAGCCCAGGGCCGCCGCTACCCGGCGTGACGGGGCATGGCGGGCCCGCCACTGCGGTAGGAGGCCCTCAGCCAGCGCCGCGGCGATCGCCGCCGATGCTGTCGCTCGGGCCAGGCCACGACTACGGTGTGTCGGGTCCGTCAGGACGCTCAGGTGGGCCGTGCCGCCCGGCCACAGGCGGTAGCCTGCCGCCGCGACGACGCGTGGGCCCTCGAGCGCCACGAAGGCCGGCGAGGTGATCTCCGACAGGGCCGACTCCTCGGCGTCCTCGGCCGGCACCCGGGCCAGCAGCGCCTTCACCTCCGGGTCGTCCGCCGCGATGCCGACAGCACCCTCAACCGGGCGGAACGCGGGCGCGTCCAGGTAGGCCAGGGTGGCCGGGCCCAGGGTCGACGCAACCGGCAACGCCGCGCGGATGGCATGCGGGTCCAGCCAGGACGAGGCCGGCACCGCGGCGAGGGTGTGCAGCGCCCACGACGACGGCACCGTGGCGATCGTCGCCGAGCCCAGCGAGACCACACCGACCCATCCCGGCGGGCACAGGGCCGACGACGGCGAGACGGCCACGTCGATGCCCGTACCACCGAAAACAACAGGTGATCCCGCGAGCAGGCACCAGAGCCGGCGGGCCCGGGCCAGCAGTGGATCATCGGTCATCGCCGCATCATGTCAACCCCGGGGCGAAGGTGTCCACATCGTGCCATGTCCGCACTGCGGCAGCCCCAGGTGACACGAACATGAATATCGAGACTCCAGGATGCGTGCAGCGAACCACCGCGCGAAGGAGTCCCCCATGTTCAGTCGTCTGCTCGCCGGCGTCGTCGTCGCCGGTGTGGCGGTCCTGCCCGGAGCGGCGGTGGCCCACGGATCCCCACCCGGGACCGCGGCCACCCCCACAGCAGCCAGGATCACCCTCGTCACCGGCGACACCGTCGACCTCGTCCGGGCCGCCGACGGCCGCTACGCCGCGAGCGTCCAGCCGGCCAAGGGCCGCGAGCGCATCACCTTCCACACCCTCGAGGTCGACGGTGGCCTGCGGGTCCTGCCCAGCGACGCCGTGCCCCTCATCGCCGACAAGCGCCTCGACGCCGACCTCTTCGACGTCGAGAAGCTGATCGCCGACGGCTACGGCGACGCGGCCACCACGACCCTCCCACTGATCGTCAAGGGCGGAGCCAACCAGCGCACCGCGCCGAACCTGCCCAGCATCGGCGCCAGCGCCATCGCCCCCGCCAAGGACACCCTCGCCGACTTCTGGCGGTCCCAGACGCAGGCCGACGCCGCGACAAGGCAAGCAAGCACCAGCACCATCTACCTCGACGGCAAGGTCCGCGCCGCGCTCGACCAGAGTGCCGCCCAGATCGGCGCACCGCAGGCCTGGCAGCGCGGCCTCGACGGGCGCGGCGTCACGGTCGCCGTGCTCGACACCGGCGTCGACGGCACCCACCCCGACCTGGCCGGCAAGGTCGCCGAGGCCCGCAACTTCACCTCGACCGCCGACGCGACGGACCACCACGGCCACGGTACGCACGTCGCGTCCACCATCGCCGGCACCGGCGCCGCGTCCGACGGGCGCCGCAAGGGCATCGCGTACGGCGCGAACCTGCTCGTCGGCAAGGTCCTCGACGACAGCGGCTCCGGCTACGAGTCGCAGATCATCGAGGGCATGCAGTGGGCCGTCGACAGCGGCGCCGCGGTCGTCAGCATGAGCCTCGGCGGCGACCCGACCGACGGGCTCGACCCGATGAGCCTCGCCGTCGACGAGCTCAGCGAGCAGAGCAAAGCCCTGTTCGTGATCGCGGCCGGCAACGCCGGCGGCACCAGCACCGTCGGCTCGCCCGGCGCCGCCCGCAGCGCGCTGACCGTCGGCGCCGTCGACCGCGCCGACAAGCTCGCCAGCTTCTCCAGCCGCGGCCCCCGCCTCGGCGACCAGGGCCTCAAGCCGGAGATCACCGCGCCCGGCGTCGACATCGTCGCCGCCCGCGCCGCCGGCACGGTGATGGGCAGCCCCGTCGACGCCCGCTACACGGCCGCGTCCGGCACCTCGATGGCCACGCCGCACGTCGCCGGCGCCGCCGCGATCCTCGCGCAGGAGCACCCGGACTGGACCGGCCCACAGATCAAGAACGCCCTCGTCAGCACGGCCGACACCGCGGCGGACCTGCCGGTGTACGCGCAGGGCGCCGGCCGCGTCGACGTCGCCCGGGCCAGCACGCAGCAGGTGACCGGCACGGGCGTCGCCGACTTCGGCCTGCACACCGTCGGGGAGCCGCCGGCGGACGCGAGCCGCACCATCACGTACGCCAACAGCGGCAGCACGCCCGTGACGCTGGCGTTGACCGGCCCGACGTACGTCAAGCTGAGCGCCACCAGCGTCACCGTCCCGGCTAACGGCACCGCGACCGTCGACGCGAGCGTCGACGTCGGCACCCTCCCGCTCGGCACGCTCAGCGGCTGGATCACCGCGACCGCGACCGGCGTACGCGTGACCACCGCCGTCGGTGCCGTCAAGGACGGCCCGGTCCACCACGTCACCGTCCGCGCCCTCGACCGCACCGGGAAGCCGGCGTCCGTCCCGGTGCTGACCCTGTTCGGCGACGACGCCCGCAACGACCTGCTGGCCTGGGCCGGCGACGGCGGCGCCACGTTCGAGGTCCGCGAGGGCACCTACATCCTCCAGGCGATGTTCGAGGACGGCGCGCGCAACGACGAGCAGGCGAACCTGACCGTCATCCCGGAGCTGGCCGTCGACCGCGACGTCGAGGTCGTCGTCGACGCCCGCAAGGGCCGCCCGATCCGGATCGAGACCCCGAAGCCGGCCGAGCAGCAGGCCGTGCTCAGCTACTACGCGCACCGGGTGACCGGCACCGGCCGGTCGATCGCGCACGGCGTCATGCACTTCAGCAACGTCGAGAAGGTCAACACCGTGCCGACGAAGCCGGTACGTGCCGGCAGCTTCGAGTTCTCGTCGCGCTGGCAGCTCGTCGCGCCGATGGTCGAGGCGCACGTGCCAGGCGTGCAGGGCCCGATCGACCTCAACCTGATGCACAACTCCCCGGCGTACGACGGCACGAGGCGCTTCGCCCTGGCCAGGTGGGGCGACCGGGACGTGCGCGGCAAGGCGGTGCTGATCCCCGCGGACGAGCAGGACGAGCTGGCGAAGATCGACGCGGCGGCACAGGCCGGGGCCGCGGTCGCGCTCATGGTGCGGCCGCCGGACTTCTCGACCTGGACGAGCTGGACGCCGGAGGGCGAGCGGATGCCGGTCATCGCGCTGGCGCTCGACGAGCCGACGGCGGCGGCACTGGCCCGCAGGTCCACGTTGGACCTCAAGCTCACCACGTCCAGCCCGTACCTCTACGACGTCATCCAGGTCTCCCCCGGCCGCATCCCGGACCAGGTGGTGCACAAGGTGACGCCGGCCAACAGCCAGCGGGTCACGACGAGCTACGCGGACAACGGCGGTTTCGACTGGGTACGCGAGCAGCGGTTCGGCTGGCGCCCGTGGCAGGAGTACGCGTGGAACGACGTGTCCCGCGACGCGCGTACGCCATCGGTCCGGGAGGAATGGGTCTCGGCGGGCGACTCGCTGTGGCAGCACTACGTGTCCGACGGGTACCCGTGGGGCTGGGGCCCGCTGACCTCCGGCTTCCGCGACGAGCCGCACGCCGTCAAGCCGGGCCGGGCCACGCAGAGCTGGGGTACGCCGGTCGTGCGGCCCACCGACGTCGACTCGACCCGGGCCGGTGACGTGCTGCGCCTGCGGGTGCCGGGGCTCGTCGACGGCGAGGGCCACTACGCGCACATCGCGGAGGTCGACGCCACCCTCTGGCGCGACGGCGCCGTGCTCGCGGAGCTGCCCGACGGCTGGCAGGACGTCGAAACGACGCCGGGGAACGCGAACTACCGGTTGACGGTCAGCACCGCGCACGGCGGTGACGACTGGACGCTGGGCACCCGCACGGAGACCGCGTGGACGTTCCGTTCGGGTGCGGCCGGCGACCTTCCGCTGTTGACCGTGGACTACGACGTACGCGGGAACGGTGTCGCTCTGGACTTCAACGCGAAGCTGCGAGACCTGCGCGTGGACGTGTCCACCGACGACGGTGCACGATGGACGAGGGCGACGGTGCGGGACGGCGTGGCGCTCGTGCCGGCCGGCCACACACCGGTCTCGTTGCGGGTGCGGGCGACCGACCGCGCCGGCAACACGCTCGACCAGACCGTGATCCGCGCCTACCCGCGCGCCTGAGAACCGGCAGGCGGTGTGCTTGCCGGCTTCGAGGCGGGGCCGGGCGAGGTCGCCGTCGACCCGGATCAGGAAGTCGGTCTCCAGCCGCTCGAACCCGTCGTTG
>NZ_JBFAIU010000182.1:0-15166 GCF_040654855.1 Asanoa sp. NPDC050611 | reverse complement strand
AGGTGCGGGGTGCTCTCGGCATTGTGGACTCTCCTACGCGCCGCCGACGGTGGCTGGAACCTCGGGAAAGTGGCATGCGCTGGCATGCCCGACGCTCGCGGGGGCCTTCATGGCCGCGGCCTCGGCGCGCGCCTTGTCGGTGATCTCGCGGGCCTCGAGCCGGGCCGCGGAGAGGATGCCCTCGGACTCGCGCTTGGCCTCGCCCCGGTGATCGTTGGCCTGCTCCTCGGCGAGGCGCAGGATCTGCTCGACCCGGGTGCCCAGACCCGACAGCGTCGGGCGGTTGTTCTCCTCGAGCTGCTTGTTGGTGTCGTTCAGCTTCTGCTCGAGGGCGCCGAGCCGCTGCTCGGCCTGGCGCAGGCGACGCTGCGCGTCGTTGGTCTTCTGCTCCGCGTCGGCGCGCTCCTTCTCGGCGGCGGCGAGGCGGTTCTGGAGACGAGCGAGGGTGTCGTCGACCTGCCTGCGGTCGTAGCCGCGCAGAGCGACGGTGAACTCTTCTGTCGAGTTAGCGTTCTCGAAGAAGCCAAGGGAGGACTGCTGCTGGGGCATTGGGACATCCTGGCAGACCTACCAGGGGGCAGCGCAAGGGCGGTGCGGCCGTTGTCGCCCGACAAAGCATGGTCATCTTACCAGCCTCGGCCGTCGACATAGGAAATTCCGCCGATCGTGGACAACGGCGATTCGGCTATTCCCCCCGGAACCGGTTGATCGCCTCGTCATGCCGCGCACGCAGCTCACGGTCACGGACGCCCAGCCCTTCGGCCGGTGCCAGGCAGCGTACGCCGACCTTTCCCTGATGCCGGTTGCGGTGTACGTCGAGCGTCGCCTGCCCGGTCAGCTCCAGCGGATAGACGCGCGAGAGCGTCGGATGGATTCGACCCGAAGAGATGAGTCGATTCGCTTCCCATGCCTCGCGATAGTTGGCGAAGTGGCTGCCGATGATCCGCTTAAGGTTCATCCAGAGATAGCGGTTGTCGAACTCGTGCTGGAAACCACTCGTCGAGGCGCAGGTGACGATCGTCCCGCCGCGCCGCGCGACGTAGATGCTGGCCCCGAACGTCTCCCGGCCCGGGTGCTCGAAGACGATGTCCGGGTCGCGCCCGCCGGTCAGCGAGCGGATCAGCTCACCGAACCGCCGCCACTCGCCGGCGTCCTGGTTGTGCTCGTCGCGCCAGAACGTGAAGCCCTCGGCCGCCCGGTCGATCACCAGCTCGGCGCCCATCCGCCGGCACAGCTCGGCCTTCTCCGGCGAGGAGACCACGCAGACCGGGGTCGCGCCGCCGTTGAGGGCGAACTGGGTCGCGTACCCGCCGAGCCCGCCCGAAGCACCCCAGATGAGCACCACGTCGCCCTGCTTCATCGCGGCGCCGTGGTGCGAGACGAGCTGCCGGTACGCGGTCGAGTTGACCAGCCCCGGGCAGGCCGCCTCCTCCCAGTTGAGGTGCCGTGGCTTGGGCATGAGCTGGTTGGCCTTCACCACGGCCAGCTCGGCCAGGCCGCCGAAGTTGGTCTCGAAGCCCCAGATCCGTTGCTGCGGGTCGAGCATCGTGTCGTCGTGCCCGTCGGCGTCCTCCAGCTCGACCGACAGGCAGTGCGCGACGATCTCGTCACCGGGCTTCCACTTCGACACACCCGCGCCGACGCGCAGGACCACGCCTGCGGCGTCCGAGCCGATCACCTGGTACGGCAGGTCGTGCCGCTTGGTCAGCGGCGACAGCTTGCCGTAGCGGCGCAGGAACGCGAACGTCGGCACCGGCTCGAAGATGCTGGTCCAGACGGTGTTGTAGTTGATGGCGCTGGCCATCACCGCCACCAGCGCCTCGCCGGGCGCCAGCTCCGGGACCGGCACCTCCTGCACGTGCAGCGACTTGCGGGGGTCCTTGTCGCGGGTCGCGAGCCCCTCGAACATGCCGGTCTCGTCGGCCCGCACCACGACCCCGCGATAGGTCGGCGGCACCGGAATCCTTCCCAGCGCCGAGAGGTCCGGCGCCGCGGAGCCCTCGCCCGCCATGATCGTTTCGACGATCTCCCGCACCGCAACCTCCGCAGCCCCCGACAAACCCGCTGATCCGGACGTTACGCACGCCCGCCCCCGCCCGGACCCGGTTCCCCAAACGCAACCCCTTTGCTCTGCACCCATATCCGCATCACCGCGTCCGACCTGCGATGCGTATATGGCTGCAGAGCAAAGCGGCGGGGAGCACTAGGGTCGGCGCATGCCGAAGCCGTTTCGCTTCACCGCCGCCATGCCGGGGCTCGCCAACCGGACGCCCGCACAGTGGCGCGACCAGATCCGCCGCATCGAGGAGCTCGGGTTCAGCTCGGTCGCCATTTCCGACCATTTCACCGACGGTTGGGCGATGGACCCGATCGTGGCGATGACGGTCGCCGCCGAGGCGACCAGCCGGCTGCGGGTGCTCTCACTGGTCTTCTGCAACGACTTCCGGCATCCCGTGCTGCTGCACAAGTCGATGGCCAACCTCGCGGTGTTCTCCGGCGGACGCGTCGAGATCGGCCTGGGCGCCGGCTGGAAGCAGAGCGAGCACGCGGCCGCCGGCCTGACTTTCGACCCGCCGGGCGAGCGGGTCGAGCGGCTGGGCGAGTCGCTGGACGTGATCACCGGGCTGTTCGGGCCCGAGCCGCTGACGTACGCGGGGAAGCACTACCGGATCACCGAGCTGGACGGCCTGCCGAAGCCGGCCGGGGCGCGGCCGCCGATCCTGGTGGGCGGCGGTGGCCGCAAGGTGCTGGAGCTCGCGGGGCGCGCCGCGGACATCGTGGGGATCAACCCGCGGCTGACGGCCGGCGGCGGGCTGGCGGGCGCGATGGCGGACATGACGCCCGAACGGATCGCCCAGAAAATCGCCTGGGCCAGGGCCGCCGCGCCCGACCCCGGCCGGCTCGAGTTCCAGATGACGATGCTCGACGTGCGTGTCACCGTCGACGGCGAGTCGCACGGCTCGACCTCGAGCCAGGCCGCGGCCGCCACGCCGGAGCAGCTCGCCGCGTCACCGGCGGTGCTGCACGGCAGCGTCGACGCCTGCGTCGACAAGCTGGTCGAGGTGCGCGAACGGTTCGGGATCAGCTATTTCCACCTGGGCGGCAACCTGGCCGCCGCGGCGCCGATCGTGGCAAAGCTGGCCTAAGCGGGCTCGACCAGCTCGACCAGGACACCGCCGGCGTCCTTCGGGTGCACGAAGTTGATCCGGGAGCCGGCGGTGCCGCGCCGGGGCGCGTCGTAGAGCAGCCGCATCCCGCGGGCGCGCAGCGCGGCCGCGGCCGCCTCGACGTCACGGACGGTGTAGGCCACCTGCTGCACGCCCGGGCCCGACCGGTCCAGGAACTTCGCGATCGACGACTCGGGCGTCAGTGGGGCGAGCAGTTGCACGCAGCCGCCGTCGGGCGTGGGGCCGACCCGCATCATCGCCTCGCGTACGCCCTGCTCCGGATTTTCCTCAATGTGGACGCAGGCCATGCCGAACACGCGAGAGTAGAACTCGATCGCGGCGTCAAGGTCGGCGACCGCCACGCCGACGTGGTCGATGCGGAGCAGACCCACATCCGTTGTGATTGAGTCGTCAGCGTGCTGCCCGGCGGCGTCGTGGCCCATGGCGATATTCTGGCCTAACGATCGCTAAGGTGGCCGGTCGACACCCTAGTTTGAGAGGTACCAGACATGACGAGCGTGATCGTTGGCGGTGCGCGTACGCCGATGGGCCGGCTGCTGGGCAACCTCAAGGACTTCCCGGCGACCAAACTGGGCGCCTTCGCGATCAAGGCGGCGCTGGAGCGGTCCGGCGTGGCGCCCGAGCAGGTCGACTACGTGATCATGGGCCAGGTGCTCCAGGCCGGCTCCGGGCAGATCCCGGCCCGCCAGGCGGCCGTCGAGGCCGGCATCCCGATGTCGATCCCGGCGCTGACCATCAACAAGGTCTGCCTCTCGGGTCTCGACGCGATCGCCCTCGCCGACCAGCTCATCCGGGCGGGCGAGGCCGAGATCGTGGTGGCCGGCGGCATGGAGTCGATGACCAACGCGCCGCACCTGATGCTCGGCCAGCGCGGCGGCTACAAGTACGGCGACGTCACGATCAAGGACCATATGGCCCTGGACGGCCTGACCGACGCGTACGACCAGGTCAGCATGGGCGAGTCGACGGACCGGCTGGGCGCGAAGCTCAGCATCAGCCGGGCCGAGCAGGACGAGTTCTCCGCGCGGAGCCACCAGCGGGCCGCGGCCGCCCAGAAGAACGGTTACCTCGCCGAGGAGATCGTGCCGATCGAGGTGCCGCAGCGCCGGGGCGACCCGATCGTGATCAGCGAGGACGAGGGCGTCCGCCCCGACTCGACCGCCGAGTCGCTCGGCAAGCTCAAGCCGGCGTTCATGGCCGACGGCACGATCACCGCCGGCAGCTCCTCGCCGATCTCCGACGGCGCCGCCGCGGTGGTCGTGATGAGCAAGGCGAAGGCCGAGGAGCTGGGGCTGGCCTGGCTGGCCGAGATCGGCGCGCACGGCATGGTGGCCGGGCCCGACAACTCGCTGCACGCCCAGCCGTCCAACGCGATCAAGAAGGCGCTGGCCAAGCAGGGCCTGTCCGTCGCCGACCTCGACCTGATCGAGATCAACGAGGCGTTCGCCCAGGTGGGTATCCACTCGATGCGCGAGCTGGGCGTCACCGACGCCATCGTCAACGTCAACGGCGGCGCGATCGCCCTCGGCCACCCGATCGGCATGAGCGGCGCCCGGCTGGCGCTGTCCCTCGCGCTGGAGCTCAAGCGGCGCGGCGGCGGCACCGGTGCGGCAGCGCTGTGCGGCGGCGGCGGCCAGGGCGACGCCCTGATCATCACCGTTCCGGCATGAGGGAGCTTGCGACCGAATCATTCGACCCAGTGATTTGGGGCGAATGCCCTACCGCGCGGAGCGCGGTCGGGTCATGAGCCTGCGCCGCAGTCGCGATGTTCCCGAGCTGGTCGAGCAGGCGCGGGCGGGCGACCACCGCGCGGTCGCCCGGCTGATCACCCTGGTCGAGAACGGCGACGAGCTGCTGCCCGAGATCGCGGCCGCGCTCGCGCCGCACACCGGCCACGCGCAGGTGATCGGGCTGACCGGCTCGCCCGGCGTCGGCAAGTCGACCACCACCAACGAGCTGGTCCGCGAGCTGCGCAAGCAGGGCCACCGGGTGGGTGTGCTGGCGGTCGACCCGTCGAGCCCGTTCACCGGCGGTGCGATCCTCGGCGACCGGGTGCGGATGCAGGACCACGCGACCGACCCCGGCGTCTACATCCGGTCGATGTCGTCGCGCGGGCACCTCGGCGGCCTCGGCGCGGCCACACCGCAGGCCGTGCGGGTGCTGGAGGGCGCCGGCTGCGACGTCGTGCTCGTCGAGACCGTCGGCGTCGGCCAAGCCGAGGTCGAGGTGGCCTCGCTGGCCGACACCACGCTCGTGCTGCTCGCGCCCGGCATGGGTGACGCGATCCAGGCGGTCAAGGCCGGCATCCTGGAGATCGCGGACGTGTTCGTGGTCAACAAGGCGGACCGGGACGGTGCGGACAACACGTACCGCGACATCCAGGGCATGATCGCGCTCGGCGAGCGCGGCCCGGGGGAGTGGCGGCCGCAGGTCGTGCGCGCGGTGGCGAGCCGGGCCGAGGGCATCGACGACATCGCCGCGGCGATCGACAAGCACCGCGCCTGGCTGGTCGAGCACGGCGAGCTGCGTGGCCGGCGGGAGAAGCGGGCCGCCGCCGAGGTCGAGGCGATCACGCTGGGCCGGCTGCGGGCCCGGATGGCCTCGGTCCGCGACGGCTCGATGCTGCGGGAGCTCGCGACCGCCGTGGCCGCCGGTGAGCTCTCGCCGTACGCTGCCGCCGACCGACTGCTCGCGAGCCTCGAGACAGAAACGTAACGCAACCTTCGGGGGAGCGTCGGGCGTTACGTTCCCCGGAGGTGAGCCAGTGTCAGGTCTGATCGTGACGCTGCGCGGCATCCGATCACGCTTCGGCCGGTCGACACTCGTCGTCCTGCTGTCGACGGTCGCGATCGCGGCCGCCGTGCTCGTGCCGCTGTATTCGAGGGCCGCCGCGCAGTCGGTGCTGACCGACACGGTCGCCGACCCGCCGCCGATCGTGGCGGGGTTGACCGCGCGCAGCACCGCGCTGCAGGGCATGTCCGCCGCGATCGACCAACGGCTCAAGAGCGCCCCGGCGGTGGCCGCCGTCCTCGGTCCACCCCAGGAGACCATCGCCAACAGCGTCGACCCCCACAGCAAGCTGAAGAGCCGGGGCCGGCTGGTCTACCGGCCGGGCTCCTGCGAGCACCTCACGATCGTCGCGGGGCGGTGCCCGGGCGACCGCGAGCTGATGGTCAGCGACCGGACGGTCGAGCGGGTCAAGATCCAGATGGGCGACGTGCTGGAGCTGGAGTCCACCGGCGGCAGCTCGCGCAGCACGCTCGGCGCGCCTCCGCCGAAGAACCCCGGCTATCCGGTGGTGGGCGTCTACCGGATCGGCGACCCGACCGACCCGTACTGGGAGACCACGGGCTTCTTCGGCGGCTCGCCGCTCAACGAGCTGGACGACGGCACCAAGATCGTCGACGAGCTGTTCACCGGCAGCGAGGCCACCGTGCTCAGCGTTCCCCTCGGTCGCTCGGTGGCCTCCATCGACTACCCGCTCGCGGCGGAGCAGGTCCGGCTGGCCAACGTGCCGGAGCTGGTCCGCGAGCTGGAGACCTTGAGCTCCGACACCTCGATCGAGGGGGTGGCGCTGAACATCGGCCTGCTGGAGAGCCTGCGGCTGGCCGAGCGGCAGCGTTCGGCGATCAGCGCCGCGGTGCCGACGGTCGCCCTGCCGCTGGTCGTCCTCTGCTGGTTCGTGCTGTTCCTGGTGGTCGCCGCCGTCACCGACGACCGGCGGGCGGAGATCGCGGTCGGCAAGCTGCGGGGGCTCAGCCTCGGCGGGATCACCCGGTTCGCGGTGGGTGAGCCACTGCTGCTGATCGCCCTGGCGGCGCCGCTCGGGCTGCTGCTCGGCATCGGGCTGACCAACCTCGCGGCCGGCGCGTTCCTGGCGCCCGGCGTCGACGTCCAGGTCGGCTGGCCGGCGTTGCTCGTCGGCCTCGGCGCCCTGTTCGGCGCCGTGGTCGCCGCCGTCCTCGGCGCGCGGGAGACCGTGCGGGCCAGCATCGGTGCGCTGCTGCGCCGGGTGCCGCACCGGGCCCGGCGGCGGGCGCTGGTGGTCGAGGGGATCGTCGCGGCGCTCGCGCTGGCCGCGCTCTACCAGCTGCTGGTCGGCAGCGACGAACAGAGCGCGACGCTGGGTTACGCGGCGCCGGCCCTGATCGCGCTGCTCGCCGGCCTGCTCACCGCGCGGCTGCTCGGCCTGGTCGCGCGCCGGCGGCTGCCCCGGGCCATCCGCCGGGGCAAGCTGCCCGCGCTGCTGGCCGCGGCCCAGGTCGGCCGCCGGCCGGAGAGCGCCCGGCTGGTCGCCGTGCTGACCGTGGCGCTGGCGCTGCTGACCTTCTCGGCGACCATCTGGGACGTGTCGTCGGTGAACCGGCTGCGCACCGCCAACGCCGACATCGGCGCCGACCGGGTCTACGTCGTCACCGCCAACGATCCCGGCGCGGTGCGCGCCGCGGTCGACCGCATCGACCCGACCGGCCGGGCCGCGATGGCGGTGGTCCGGGTCAAGCAGAGCTATGCCGGCGACTACGTCGACCTGATCGGGGTGGACGCGGACCGGATGCTCGCGGTCAGCCGCTGGCCCGACAAGACGCCCGAGCAGGTCGCCGCGGTGGCCGCGAGCCTCAACGACGCCAGCGCGCCGACCGTCCGGCTGAAGACGGGTCGGGTGGTGGTGCGGGCGACCGTCCGCGCGCTCGCGCAGCAGCATCCGATGAGCCTCGGCATGGTGGTCAGCGACCCCGGCGGCGCGCCGCGCTCGATCCAGCTCGGCCGGCTCAGGACCGGAGCGGCCACGTACGCGGGCGACCTGACCTGTGCAGCCGACTGCCGGCTGCTCGGCATGCAGGTGCGCCGTTACCCGGGCGACAACGCCCCGGGCTCGGCGACCGTCACCATCGAGAGCCTCGAGCTCGCCGGCGCGCCGGTCGACGCGGCGCTGAGCGTGTCCGGCGCCTGGCGGCCGACCGACCCCCAGCCGGAGGGCCAGACGATGGCGGTCAGCACCGACGACGCCGGGCTCACCCTCGACGTGACCAGCGAGACCAGCGCCGACGTCGTGGCACAGTACGGCGACGTGGCCGCGGCGGCGCCCGTCGTCCTGGCCGGCCCGGCACCGGCCGACGACCCCGACGCGGACAGCTTCTCCTTCCCGCTGCTCGGCCGGGCGCCGGACCCAGTGCAGGTGGCCGACCGCGTCAAGCTCGTGCCGCGCGGCGGCGGGCACGCGCTGCTCTTCGACGGCCCGTCCCTGGTCGAGCGGGCCGAGCGCTCGGCCGGGCTCAACACCGACCAGATGAGCTACGAGGTCTGGGCGACCGACGCGGCACCGGCCGACCTGGGCGCGAAGCTGGCCGCCGAGGGCATCCCGGTCCTGTACACCGAGCGCTGGTCGGACCGGATGACCCAGCTCAGCCGGGCCGCGCCGGCGCTCGCGCTGCGGCTCTACCTGTTCGCCGGCCTCGTCGCGCTGCTGCTGGCGCTCGGCGCGCTCGTGCTCGACGCGGGCGTCACCGCACCGTGGCGGCGCCAGCAGGTGCGCGGGTTGCGGCTGACCGGCGTGCCGGCCCGGGCCCTGCGCGGCATGGCCAACCGGGAGAACCTGATGGTGCTCGGCTATCCGGTGGTCGCCGGGGTCGTCGCCGGCGTCGGCGGGGCCGCGCTGGTGCTGCCCGCGATCGCGCTCGTGTCGATCGACGGCGGCGACCAGGCCTATCGGCTGGGCGGCTGGTGGCTGCCCGGCTCGCTGTTGTTCCTGCTGGTCGCGCTCGTGGCCGCGGGTCTGGTGCTGCGTCGGGTGCGGGGAGGTGCCCGATGAGCTCTCGGGTCGACACGTTGGACGCCGAGGTGGGCTTCGTGCCGCTGGGCGTCACCTGCCGGGGTGTGGTCTACATCTACCGGCTCGAGGGTTACGACGTCGTAGCGCTGGCCGGCGTCGACCTCGACATCGCGCCCGGCGAGGCGGTGGCCCTGGTCGGCCCGTCCGGCGCCGGCAAGTCCACGCTGCTGTCGCTGATGTCCGGTGTGCTGCGGCCCTCGGCCGGGCGGCTCCACGTCGGCGAGCTCGACCTGGTCCGGGCCGGGGCGGCCGAGGTGCAGCGGCTGCGGGCGATCGACGTGGGCGTCTCGTTGCAGGGCAGCGCCCGCAACCTGCTGCCGTACCTGACCTGCGAGCAGAACGTGCGGTTCGCCCAGCGCGCCGCCCGCGGCCACGGCCGGCGCCCGCCGGACCCGGCGGTGATCCTCGACGACGTGGGCCTGCTCGGTCACCGGCGCGCGGTGCCGGGCGAGCTCGCGCCCGGTGAGCGCCAGCGGCTGGCGTTCGCGGTGGCCCTCGCGGCCCGGCCGGGCCTGCTGCTGCTCGACGAGCCGACCAACCAGCTCGACGAGCACTCCCGCGACGAGGTGCTCGAGGTGCTGCACCGGGTGCACACGGCCGGCACCACGGTCGTGGTCGTCACCCACGACATGGAGGTCGGCGCGGCGCTCGGGCGCACGGTGACCATCCGCGACGGGCGCGTCGGCGCCGAGGGCCGGCGCGGAGAGGACTACTCCGTGGTGGGGCGCGACGGTAGCGTGCACCTTCCGGCGGAACTGCTCGAGCGGCTGCCGCCGGGCACACTTGTCACGATCACGTCCGATGCGGACGGCACGATCCGGCTCGTACCGGCGCTTGAAGGGGGAACCGATCGATGAGCAGGACCATCGTCGTCGACGAGGTGACGGTCGCGTACGGGGCGGGCGAGCCCGTGCTCACCGGGGTATCCGCCCTCGTGACGCCGGGCCAGGTGCTCGCGGTGACCGGCCCGTCCGGTGCCGGCAAGACGACCCTGCTGTGGACCATGGCCGGGCTGCTGCGCCCGTCGGCCGGCAGTGTGACCGTCGACGGCGAGCAGGTCCGCGACCGCGACTTCGCCGTCGCGCAGCAGATCGTGCTCGTGCCGCAGGACAACGGCCTGGCCGCGATCCTGACCGCCGCCGAGAACGTGCAGGTCGCGCTCATCGCCGGTGGGGTCACCCCGCCGGAGGCGCGGCGGCGCACCGCCGAGGCGCTGGAGCGGCTCGGGCTGACCGGGCAGGCCGACCAGCTCGTCGAGGAGCTCTCCGGCGGCCAGCAGCAGCGCACCGCGATCGCCCGGGGGCTGGCCCTGCACGGCGACGTGCTGCTGGCCGACGAGGTGACCAGCGAGCTCGACGCGGCCAACCGGCAGAAGGTCATCGACCTGCTCCGCGAGGAGGCGTTCCGGGGCGCGGCGGTCGTGTTCGCGACCCACGACCCGGAGGCGGCCGCCGCCTGCGACGCCGAGCTGCACCTCGTGGACGGGCGCGCCGAAGTTGTCCGCGGTCCGTCACCTGTCAGCCACTGACACGGGTGGCCGGCCGGGTTTACTGTGCCGGCCATGACTGACACGAGCACTCCGCCCGACGTGGCGGCCCAGGTCCAGCTTCCCGCGCAGCGGCCCGAGAGCGATGGCGACGCCGGCGACAAGATCGGTGACGTCGTCGAGCGCGCGACGGCCGTGTCCGGGCGGGTCGCCTCCGCGGTGGTCGAGCGGCTCCGCAACGAGGGCTCGCTGACGTCCGAGCGCGGCTCGACCACGATCGGCGACGAGGTCGTCGAGAAGATCGCCGGGATCGCGGCCCGTGGCGTGCCAGGTGTGCACGACCTCGGCGGCGACGTGGCCCGGGTGTTCGCGGGGCTCAAGGAGCGGGTCGGGCTCGGCGACGCCGACGCCGACACCGACCGCGGCGTGTCGGTCCGGCTCGACGGCGAGCAGGCCAAGGTCGAGATCACCCTCGTCATCGAGTACGGGCAGGTCGTACGCACCGTGACCGACGCCGTGCGGGCCGAGGTGATCTCCGCGGTGGAGAAGATGCTCAGTCTCCAGGTCACCGAGGTGAACATCCGCGTGGACGACGTACACGTGGGATGACCGGAAGGCGTCTTGACGCGGCAGCGTCGAGACGGCTGAGGACCTCAAACAGCGCGGGGCTTAGCGATCGTTCAGGCGACCCTCTAGACTGGCCGGGTGGATGCTGAGGAGATCGCTGCCGGGAGAGCGCGCTGGCAGGCACGCTATGACGCCGCACGCAAGCGCGACGCCGACTTCACCACGCTCTCCGGCATGCCGGTCGAGCCTGTCTACGGCCCACCGCCCGGCACGGACGTGCCGGGCTTCGACCGCATCGGCTGGCCGGGCGAGTTCCCGTTCACCCGGGGCCTCTACCCGACGGGCTACCGGGGGCGCACCTGGACCATCCGGCAGTTCGCCGGGTTCGGCAACGCCAAGCAGACCAACGAGCGCTACAAGCTGATCCTCGGCGCCGGCGGCGGCGGGCTGTCGGTGGCGTTCGACATGCCCACGCTGATGGGCCGCGACTCCGACGAGGAGCAGTCGCTCGGCGAGGTCGGCCACTGCGGCGTCGCGATCGACTCGGCCGCCGACATGGACGTGCTGTTCGACGGCATCGACCTCGGCGCGGTCACCACCTCGATGACCATCTCCGGGCCCGCGGTGCCGGTCTTCTGCATGTACCTGGTCGCCGCCGAGCGCCAGGGCGCCCAGCTGTCCACCTTGGACGGCACGCTGCAGACCGACATCTTCAAGGAGTACATCGCGCAGAAGGAGTGGCTCTTCGACCCGCAGCCGCACCTGCGGCTCATCGGCGACCTGATGGAGTTCTGCGCCCGCGAGATCCCGCGCTACAAGCCGCTGTCGGTCTCCGGCTACCACATCCGCGAAGCCGGCTCGACCGCCGCGCAGGAGCTGGCCTACACGCTCGCCGACGGCTTCGGCTATGTCGAGCTCGGGCTCTCCCGCGGGCTCGACGTCAACACGTTCGCGCCCGGCCTGTCGTTCTTCTTCGACTCGCACGTCGACTTCTTCGAGGAGATCGCCAAGTTCCGCGCCGCCCGCCGGATCTGGGCGCGCTGGCTGCGCGACGTCTACGGCGCGACCGACGAGCGGGCGCTCTGGCTGCGCTTCCACACCCAGACCGCCGGTGTCTCGCTGACCGCGCAGCAGCCGGTCAACAACGTCGTGCGGACCGCGGTCGAGGCCCTCGCCGCCGTGCTCGGCGGCACCAACTCGCTGCACACCAACGCGCTCGACGAGACCCTGGCGCTGCCGACCGACGAGTCGGCCGAGATCGCCCTGCGCACGCAGCAGGTGCTGATGGAGGAGACCGGCGTGACCAACGTGGCCGACCCGCTGGGCGGCTCGTGGTACGTCGAGGCGCTCACCGACGCCATCGAGGCCGAGGCGGAGCAGATCTTCGAGCGGATCCGCGAGCTCGGCTCCGACGGCACGATCACCGCCGGCATCCTGCGCGGCATCGAGGACGGCTGGTTCACCGCGGCGATCGCCGACTCCGCCTTCACCTACCAGCGCGCGCTGGAGAAGGGCGAGAAGAAGATCGTCGGCGTCAACGTCCACACCGGCACGGTGGCCAAGGAGCTGGAGATCCTGCGCATCTCGCACGAGGTCGAGATCGAGCAGAAGGCGCTGCTCGGCCGTCGTCGCGCCGCCCGCGACCAGGCCGCCGTCGACGCGGCCCTCAAGCGGATGATCGAGGTGGCGCGGACCAGCGAGAACATGATCCCGGCGATGCTCGACGCGGTGCGCGCCGAGGCCACACTCGGCGAGATCTGCGGCGTCCTCAAGGACGAGTGGGGCGTTTACCGGGAGCCCGCGCGATTCTGAGGCTGGCTCAGATAACCTGATGATCACGGGGCTGCGTTATCGCCGAGGAGGTGGTAGGCAGTACTCGTGTCGGGTCTCGCAGTCGCTTGCCGCCGGGTGGTGCACATCTACCGTGCCGAGGCGGGCGACGTCGTCGCCTTGTCCGGTGTCGACCTGTCGATCGGCCCGGGCGAGATGCTCGCGCTCGTCGGCCCGTCCGGCTCGGGCAAGTCGACGCTGGTCGCGCTGCTCGCCGGGCTGATGCGCCCGTCCGCGGGCCGGGTCAACGTCGGCACGTACGACCTCGGCAAGCTCAGCGACGCCGAGATCTCCCGGCTGCGCGGCACCCAGATCGGCGTCGTGCTCCAGGGCGCCGCCCGCAACCTTCTGCCCTACGCGTCGCTGGAGCGCAACGTCTGGCTCGCCCAGCGCCGCGCCGCCCGCACCGAGGGCATCGAGCTCGAAGACCCGGAGCGCATCCTCGACCTGGTCGGCCTGCGCGGCAAGGGCGCGGCGCGGCTGACGGACCTGGCGCCCGGCGCCCGCCAGCGGGCCGCGCTCGCGGTCGGCATCGCCGCCTCGCCCGGCCTGCTGCTCGTCGACGAGCCGACCAGCCAGCTCGACTCGCACGGCCGCGACGAGGTGCTCGACGCGCTCGAGACCGTCAACGCCGAGCGGGGCACGACCGTCGTCGTGGTGACGCACGACGCCGAGGTGGGTGCCCGGCTCGGGCGGGCCGTCACCATCCGCGACGGGCGGGTCGGCGCCGAAGGCCGCGGCGGCCAGGACTTCGCGGTGGTCGCCGGCGACGGCACGGTCCAGCTGCCGCCCGACGTGCTCGGTCATTTCCCGCCCGGCACCCTGTTCACCGTCGACCAGATCGACGGCAGCGTCACGCTCGTCCCGGGCGGAGCCGCGCAGCTTCCGGAAACGCACACCGGCGACGCTGCCTAGATGGCCGGAGTCGTTCGGGGTGCGCTGCGGTCCCGCCGCGCACAGGCCGCCACGGTGCTCGTCCTCACCGGCCTCGCCGTCGCCGTCGCAGCCGCCGCGCCCTGGTACGCACGGGCCGCCGAACGCTCGGTGGCCGTGGCCGACGTCGACGGTGCCCGGTCCAGCGAGCTGGTCGTGCGGGTCGCCGGCCGGGTCGAGGGTCCGATCGCGCCCGGCGGGCGCGTACGCCCGGGTGACGACGTCGTCTCCGAGGTCGACGAGCAGGCCGGCGACGTGGTCGAGGTGCCGGGCGCTGACACCACGGTCTCGTTGCGCGAGTCCGGCACGATCGCGTCCGAGCTGGCCCGGATCAACCTGCGGCTGGTCTACCGCGACGGGATGTGCGAGCACCTCGACGTCGAGGGCAGCTGTCCGCGGGCCGCGGGCGAGGTGCTGCTCAGCCGGCGCACCGCACAGGCGCTGCAGGTCGGCGCCGGCGACAAAGTGGAGTTCGTCCTCTCGTCGCAGCCGCCGATCGAGTTCACCGTCGCCGGCACCTACCAGCTCGGCGACCCGCTCGGCACGTACTGGGCGCTGACCGACTTCGGTGGCTCGGCGGCGCTCGACCCGGGCACGGACGGCCCGGGCGACCCGGCGTTCGTCGCGTCCGACACGATCGCCGCGCGTCGGGGGCACGCTCTCCCTGGCGTCGGCCTTCTTCCCCCAGCCGGCGGTGGGCAACTCGGCGATCCACGGCCTGCTCGCCGGGGCGGGGTTCGTGGCCCTGGCCATCTGGCCGGCGTTCGCGTTCCGCACCGAGCCCGAGACCCCCTGGTCCCTGCGCCCGACGGCGTCACTGGCCGCGACGGGCGTCATGGTCGTTCTGCTGTTCTGGTTCGCGACGGAACTCTTCAACCGCGGCGACCAGATAGGCCTGACCGAACGCTTCCTGGCGGCGGCCGAGTCCCTCTGGCCCGTCATCGTGGTGATCAACGCCCGCCAGCTCAGACCGGCCTTCGCCGAGATCGCCACCGACAAGCCCGGCTAGCCGACGTCGTCCGGGTCCCAGGCGATGAGCCGGTCGACGGGCCGCCGGTCGCCGTCGAGCCGCATCGACTCCGGCGGCGTGCGGCCGTAGAAGAAGAGAACAAGCTCGCCGGCGGTGCCGGTGACGGCGACGTCGGCCGGGCCACCGGCGGTCGCAGACCCGACCTGGGCGCCGTCGGCAGGCAGGGCGTCGAACCCGGCGCCGTCGGCGGGCACAGCGTCGAACCCGGCGCCGTCGGCGGGCACAGCGTCGAACCCAGCGCCGTCGGCGGGCACAGCGTCGAACCCAGCGCCGTCGGCGGGCACAGCGTCGAACCCAGCGCC
>NZ_JBFAIU010000181.1:0-15183 GCF_040654855.1 Asanoa sp. NPDC050611 | reverse complement strand
CAAGTGGGCACGATCGGGCGCGACTGGCGACAACTCCATGTTCCGCCTGCGGCGCCGGCCCGGTCGAACCGGGCCGGCCCTTTGCTGTCGTGCCTAGAGGCCGTCGGCCTTGGCTGCCTGGGCGGACGTCACCCAGCGGTCCACGAGGGCCGCTGCGGCGCCGCTGTCCACGGCGGTGGCCGCGCGGGCCAGGGCCGCCTTCAGGGCCGCGGTGAGGTCCTCAGCGCCGCCGGCGTGGGCCACCAGGGCCGCTGCCGCGTTGACCAGGGTGGCGTCGCGGACCGGGCCCGGCTCGCCCGCCAGGACGCGGCGGGCGGCGTCGGCGTTGAACGTCGCGTCGCCGCCGCGCAGGTCGCCCGGCTGGGAGCGGGGGAGACCCAGGTCGACGGTGTCGAGTCGGGTCTCCTGAACCGCGCCGGCGCGGGCCACCCAGACCCGGGTCGGCGCGGCCGTGCTGATCTCGTCGAGGCCGTCCTCGCCGCGGACCACGAGCACCGAGTCGCCGCGGCTCGCGAACACGGCCGCCATCACCGGCGCCATCCGCTCGTCGAAGCAGCCCACGAGGCCGGACCGCGGGCGGGCCGGGTTGCTCAGCGGGCCCAGGAAGTTGAACGCGGTCGGCACGCCGATCTCGCGGCGGGTCGGGCCGGCGTGCCGCATGCCCGGGTGGAACCGGGCCGCGAAGCAGAAGCCGATGCCCGCCTCGGTCACCGTGCGGGCCACCCCGGCCGGGCCGAGCTCGAGCGGGATGCCGAGGTGCTCCAGCAGGTCGGCGGTGCCGCACAGCGACGACGCGGCGCGGTTGCCGTGCTTGACGACCCGCACGCCGCAGGCCGCCACCACCATGGCCGCCATCGTCGAGATGTTCACGGTGTGCGCCCGGTCGCCGCCGGTGCCGACCACGTCGACCGCGTCGGCCCGGATCTCCTCGGGCAGGTCGACCGTGACCGCCGCGTCGAGCATCGCCTCGACGAGGCCGGCCAGCTCGGCGGGCGTCTCGCCCTTGGCCCGCAACGCCATCATGAAGGCGGCGATCTGGGCCGGCGTCGCCGACCCGGCCATGATCTCGCCCATCGCCCAGGCGGTGTCGGGGGTCGCTAGCTCCTCGTCGCGCAGCAGCGCGGTGAGCAGGTGGGGCCAGGTCCGATCGCCCATGCCGGGCCTCCCGTGGCGGGCAAGAGGGACAGAGGGGTGGGTCAGGCGGTGGTGACCGGACCGCCGCTGGCGTACGAGCGGAGCATCGCCGCGACGGTGCGGCCGGTCTCGATCGGGTCGAGCGGGTACATCAGGGTGCCCTCGACCTGCGCGTAGGCGGCCAGCCAGCGATCGGCGGCCCGGGCCAGCACCACGCAGACCGGCGGGGCGGCGTTCGGGCGGTCGTCCTTGATCTGCCGGGCCAGGCCCAGCCCGCCGGCCGGCGTGGCCTCACCGTCGAGCAGCATCAGGTCGATCTCGTAGTCGTCGACCAGGCGTACGCAGGCGTCGTAGTCGTCGGCCTCGACGAACTCGACCTCGAGGTCGGCGGCCGGTCGGGTGCCCACGGCCAGGCGCATCCGGTCGCGCACCTTGGGGTCGTCGCTGTAGAGCAGGACGGTGTACGTGCGGTCGGTCATCGAAAGGCTCCCACGTGGTTAGTCGCGCGCCGCCGATCGTACCGTCGCGTCGTTTTGATCTTGAGCCCGCTCCCGGGCCTCCTGCCGATCCAGCTCGCGGTCGATCCGGCGCGCCTCCCGCTCGGAGGCTTTGATCCACTGCACCACCAGCACCGCGATCATCGTCACACTGACGAACTCGCCGCCCGCCCAGAGGATCCCGCCGGCCACCTTCTGGTCGTCGAACGGGTTGGCCCAGGACAGCGCCAGCGACGGGTACCAGTCGCCGCCGAGCAGCGTCTTGCTCTGCATGATGGTCAGGCCCAGCACCGTGTGGAACGGCACGGAGAGCAGCATCAGCAGGGCGCGCGCCGGGTACGGCCAGCGGCCGGGCAGCGGGTCGAGGCCGAGCAGCGGCCAGAAGAACAGGCAGCCGACCGCGATGAAGTGGGCGTGGGTCAGCTCGTGCAGCCACTCGTGCCGCAGGGTCTGCTCGTAGAGCCCGGTGAAGTAGAGGGCGAACGGCGTGGCCACGAACAGGCCGAACGCCACCAGCGGGAAGGTGAGCACCTTCGCGACCCGGCTGTGCACCACCGCGAGCAGCCGGCGCCGTGGCGCGCCGTGCAGCGTGCGCAGCGCCAGCGTCATCGGCGCGCCCAGGGCCAGGAAGATGGGCGCGACCATGGAGAGCACCATGTGTTGCACCATGTGGACGGAGAGCAACGTCGTGTCGTACGCGTGGAGGCCACTGACCGTGACCGAGGCGATACCGCCGAGGCCCGGGACCAGGAAGAACACGGTGCGGGAGACCGGCCAGCGGTCACCGCGCAGCCGCAACCGGTGCACGCCGTACAGGTAGAGGCCGGCCGCGACGACGAGCAGCACCGTGAGCCAGCTGTCGAGCCGGATCTCGGTGAACACGCTCGCGATGCTGAACGGCGGAGGCGTCGTTTCTGCCAGGACCACGCAGCCAGGTTAGTCCCGGGTAGGTTGGCGGCATTTGCCGGGCCGCGGCGCGCCGAACGCACCCCCGCGATCGTCTTCGGTGGTCGAGCGCAATAATGACCGCGTGACTGCGGCCCCAGCGATCGACAAGAGCCGGATCCATTCCCTGACGAGACCAAACATGGTCTCGGTGGGAACCATCGTCTGGCTCTCCAGCGAACTGATGTTCTTCGCGGCGTTGTTCGCGATGTACTTCTCGATCCGGGCCGCGGCGCCCGAGCTGTGGGCGGAGCACACGCCCCACCTCAACCTGCCGTACGCGACCACCTTCACGGTCATCCTGGTGCTCTCGTCGATCACCTGCCAGATGGGTGTGTTCGCGGCCGAGCGCGGTGACGTGTTCGGGCTCCGGCGCTGGTTCACCATCACGTTCCTGATGGGCCTGACGTTCCTCTGCGGGCAGCTCTTCGAGTACCACACGCTGGTCGGCGAAGGTGTGAAGATCAACGCAGACGGCTACGGATCCATGTTCTACCTGACCACCGGCTTCCACGGCCTGCACGTGACCGGCGGTCTCATCGCCTTCATCATCTACATGATCCGGACGACGATGGGGCGCTTCACCCCAGCGCAGGCGACCTCGGCGATCGTCGTGTCGTACTACTGGCACTTCGTCGACGTCGTGTGGATCGGCCTCTTCCTCATGATCTACGGTCTCCAGTGATCATGAGCGTCACGTTTCCGACCCCCACGTCGTCAAAGGGACAAGGTCGCACACCCGTGAAGGACAAAGCCTGATGACATCTCCGCACCGGTCCGGCGGTCTGCTCGCCCGGATGCGCAGGCGGCGCGCCGTGCCGCGGAGCAAGGCCCGCCGCCGCATCGCCTCCGCGACCCGGTTGATCGCGGCCCTCGTGCTCGCCGGCGGCCTCTACACCGCGTTCGCCCCGGCGATCTCGGCGCAGGACGCGCCCCTGTCCCCGGCGGCCATGGAGGGCAAGGCGCTGTTCGACAACAGCTGCATCAGCTGCCATGGCATGAACGCACAGGGCATCGAGGGCCGCGGCCCGAGCCTGATCGGCGTCGGCGGCGCCTCGGTCGACTTCCAGGTCAGCACCGGCCGCATGCCGCTCGGCTCCCAGAGCGCCCAGGCGGTCGAGAAGCCGCCGGTGTTCAACGAGGAGCAGACCCGCCAGCTCGCGCAGTACGTGCAGGAACTCGGCGGCGGCCCGCAGATCCCGGAGGGTAACGACCTGCACTCGGGCGGTGACGTCGCGGCGGGTGGCCAGATCTTCCGGCTCAACTGCTCGTCCTGCCACGCGTTCGGCGGTGGCGGCGGCGCGCTGTCCTCGGGCAAGTTCGCGCCGCGGCTCAGCAACACCGACGACCGCGTCATCTGGGGTGCGATGCTCTCCGGACCGCAGAACATGCCGGTCTTCGGTGACAACCAGCTGACCCCGGACCAGAAGCGCGACGTGATCGCCTACATCCAGGAGACGCTGGCCGACCGTGACCCGGGTGGGTTCAACCTCGGCCGCCTCGGCCCGACGACCGAGGGCCTCGCGGTCTTCGTGGTGGGCATTACGGCGCTGATCTTCACGGCACTGTGGATTGCGGGGAAGTCATGACCGTCCAGACCACCGGATCCAACGGCAACGGCCACCAGCCGCCCGTTCCGGAGGAGATCGACTACGACGACCCGCGTACGACCCGGTTCGAGAAGGTCAAGGCCGCCGCCCGCCAGGACGGCGTCGAGATCGTCCACTACGAGCCGCAGTTCCCCGAGCGCGGCTCGAAGACCGAGAAGCGGATGACCCGCACGGTCTCGCTGATGTTCCTGCTCGTCGGCCTCTTCGGCACGGCGTTCGTGGTCCTCTACATCGTCTGGCCGTGGCGGTTCAAGCAGGGCGAGACGCTGATGAAGTGGTACACGCCGCTGCTCGGCGTGACCCTCGGCCTCGCTTGCTTGTTCCTCGCGTTCGCGATCCTCACCTGGGGCAAGAAGCTGCTGCCGCGCGAGGTGTCGATCCAGGACCGGCACGACGGCGGTGCCCCCGAGGGCGACCGCCGGGCGGTCGGACAGACCCTCGCCTACATGGTCGAGGAGCTGGGCGTGAAGCGCCGGCCACTGCTCGGCCTCGCGGCCGCGGCGGGTCTCGCGCCGGTCGCCGTGGTGGTCGCCGCGCCGATCGTCGGTGGGCTGATCAAGAACCCGCACGCCGACAACCAGATGTTCACCACCGGCTGGGCGCCGATCACGGAGCCCAACGGCGGCACCCGGCTGGTCCGGCTGACCCGCGACGACGGCACGCCGATCCGCCCGGCCGACGTGAGCGCCGGCGGTCAGATGACGGTGTTCCCCGGCATCCCGGGTGGCGCCACCAACGCGCACGCCGACTCGCCGACGCTGCTGATCCACCTGCGGTCCGACGACGCGGCCGTGGCCCGGGCCAACAACGTCAAGGGCACCGGCCACAACAAGTTCTCGACCGCCGACTTCATGTACGGCGACTACATCGCGTTCTCGAAGATCTGCACCCACGCGGGCTGCCCGGCGAGCCTCTACGAACAGCAGACGAACCGGCTGCTCTGCCCCTGCCACCAGTCGCAGTTCCTCATCACCGACAACGCCAAGCCCGTGTTCGGCCCGGCGAGCCGGAGCCTTCCGCAGCTTCCGCTCGGCGTGGACGACGAGGGATACTTCGTGGCGAAGTCGGACTACCAGGCCACCGTCGGACCTGACTTCTGGGAGCGGCCGTGAAGCGCCGAAAGATTGACCTGAAGACCCTGCCCGCGAAAGCGGGCAACGAGGTCGAGGACCGGGTCGGCGTAGCCACCCCGCTGCGCTCCATCATCAACAAGGTCTTCCCCGACCACTGGTCCTTCCTGCTGGGCGAGATCGCGCTGTTCTCGTTCATCGTCCTGCTGCTGACCGGCACGTTCCTGACCCTCTTCTTCGAGCCATCGCTGAAGGAGGTCACCTACGACGGCAGCTACGCGCCGCTGCGTGGCGTGCACATGTCGGCGGCGTACGCGTCGTCGCTCGACCTGTCGTTCGACGTCCGTGGCGGTCTGATCATGCGTCAGATGCACCACTGGGCGGCGTTGGTCTTCGTGGCCGCGATCGTCGTGCACATGCTGCGCATCTTCTTCACCGGTGCCTTCCGCAAGCCTCGCGAGATCAACTGGATCATCGGCTTCCTGCTGTTCTGGGTCGCCTTCCTCGAGGGCTTCACCGGCTACTCGCTCCCGGACGACGCGCTGTCCGGCACGGGCCTGCGGATCGCCTCGGCGATCCTGCTGTCGATCCCGCTGATCGGCACCTGGCTCACCTCGTCGATCTTCAACGGTGAGTTCCCGGGTGAGATCATCATCAGCCGGTTCTTCATCGTGCACGTCCTGCTGATCCCGGCCATCCTGGTGGCGCTGATCAGCGTGCACCTGGCGCTGGTCTTCAAGCAGAAGCACACACAGTGGCCCGGCCCCGGCCGGACCAACAACAACGTGATCGGCGAGCGGTTCTTCCCGCGCTACACGATCAAGCAGGCCGGCTTCTTCATGGCCGTGGCCGGCGTGATCGCGGTGCTCGCCGGCGTCATGCAGATCAACCCGATCTGGCTGTTCGGTCCGTACGAGGCCGGTGTCGTGTCGGCGGCGTCCCAGCCCGACTGGTACGTCATGTTCCTCGACGGCTCGACCCGGTTGATGCCCGCCTGGCAGATCAACATCGGCATAGGCAACGGGTACGTCATCCCGCCGATCTTCTGGCCGACGGTGGTGCTGCCCGGCCTCCTGACCACGTTCCCGTTGCTCTATCCGTTCATAGAGGCGCGCCTCAACAAGGACAACAAGATCCACAACCTGCTGCAGCGCCCGCGCGACGTGCCCCAGCGCACCGCGCTCGGCATGATGGCGGTGGCGTTCTTCATCGTCCTGGTGCTGTCCGGCGGCAACGACGTGATCGCCGACAAGTTCAACATCAGCCTGAACGCGATGACCTGGGCGGGCCGGATCGGGTTGCTGCTCCTGCCGCCGATCGCGTACTACGTCACCTACCGGATCTGCCTGGGCCTCCAGCAGCACGACCGCGAGGTGCTCGCGCACGGTGTCGAGACCGGCATCATCCGCCGGGCCCCCGACGGCCGGTTCTACGAGGTGCACCAGCCGCTCGGCCACGACCACGAGGAGCTGGAGTACGCGGGCTGGGTCGTCCCCAAGAAGATGAACCGCCTCGGCGCCCTCGGGCCCGCGGTGAAGGGCTTCTTCCGCCCGATCGAACGGCCCGCCGAGGCCCCGGTCTCGCCCGGCCACCCGCCGATCGAGCCGGCCCCGGAGCGGCGGGAGATCGAGTCCAAGCACTGAGTCATCCCTGTCGAAAGGCGAGGATCCCGGGTGGGATCCTCGCCTTTCGCCGTGTTGGCGACACGCCGACCCGCTTCCCACGGTGCGACGGGCCCGCGTGGCAGCGTGACCCTTGTGTGGTGATGAGCGTTCTTCCGCTCTTCGAAAGGAGCCGCCATGCGTGGCGAGGAGGAACTCACCTGTGCCGTCTGCGACACGGAGATGCCGTTCGCACCCCCACCCTGCGACGACCACGAGGGCGACTGCCCGGAGCTGATCTGCGAGGGCTGCGGCACGGCCCTGGTGATCGCCCCGGTCACGGTCTGGCTACGGTCGAGCCGCAAGGGCGGCGTAGCCCCGGAACAACGCCGGGCCGCCTGACCCGACTCGAGTCGCTTTGCTCTGCATCCATATACGCATCGATGCCTATATGGATGCAGAGCAAAGCGGAGAACACGAGCGATGTCGTCGGCCGTGGCGGTGATTGGCGCGCCGCTCCCTGGTGCGGCCCGTTCCGGCGAGAGTGAGGCCGTCGGTGGCGGGCGTGGCGGCGGTTGCCGCGCCGCCCGACGCGGGTTCGTTTCCGTGAGCGTGAGGCGGTCGGTGGCGGGTCGTGGCGGTGGTTGCCCCGCCGGGTGACCCGGCTCGAGTCCGACAAGAGCGACGCCTCCGGTCGTGGCGGTGATTGCCGCTTCGCCGCCTGGCGCGGCTCGTTCCGGTGGGCGTGAGGCGGTCGGGTGGCAGGTCGCGGCGGTGGTTGCCCCGCCGCGTGACCCGGCTCGAGTCCGACAAGAGCGACGTCTCCGGTCGTGGCGGTGATTGCCGCTCCGTCGCCTGGCGTGGCTCGTTCCGGTGAGCGTGAGGCCGTCGGGTGGCGGGTCGTGGCGGTGGTTGCCGCGCCGCCTGACGCGGCCGGGGTCCGCAAGAGCGAGGCTGTCGGTCGCGGCGGTGGTTGCCGCCGCGCCGCCTGGCGCGGCTCGTTTCCGCAAGAGTGAGGCGGTCGGTGGCGGGGTCGCGGCGGCGATTTGCCGCGCCGCCTGACGCGGCGTTCGCGTGCTGCCTCGCTGAGGATGCGGCGGCGGGTGGGCGGGCCTAGCGGTGCGGAGGCAGGGTCGCGTGCCAGTCCTTGATCAGGTCGGTGACCGGCGCGGGGGAGCGGGCCCAGGCGAAGTGGGCCGGGCGGCCCTCGGCCTCGATCCGGGCGATGCGCTCCCGGCGTAGCGGAGCCGCACGCAGTTTCGCGGCCGTGTGGTCGACCGCCTCGTGCGGTGTGTAGGCGTCACCGTCGATGCTGATCGCCAGCACCGGCGTCGTGACCGCGCCGACGGCGGCGTCCGTGTCCACACCGCGGATGCTCGGGAAGCGGCCGGTCCGGCCCGAACCCGCCCAGTCGCGGATCACGCCGCGGGCCTGGCGGCCGCCGAACGTCCATCCGGGCCAGACGCCCAGCGCCGCCGCCGTCAGCCCGATCGCCTGCATGTAGGCGCCGACGACCAGACCGTGCCGGGGGTACGCGCGCCAGTAGGGCACCGCCGCGGCGATCAGGGCGACGCCGTCCACCGGGGCGTCCGGTGTGGTCGCCAGGTGCAGCAGGGCCGCCTGCCCGCCGAGGGAGTGGCCGACGAGCACGGTGCGCCGGTCGGCGTAGTCGGCCTTCAGCGCGTCGAGCACCGCGCCCACGTCGTCGGCCAGGTCCGCGTAGCCGTAGCGGGACGCGCGGGTCGGCCGCGGCGTGCTGTCGCCCGTGCCGCGCAGGTCGGCGACCACCACCGCGAAGCCCGCGGCGACCAGCGACTCCGCCAGCGGGCGGTAGAACCGGCCCGCGACGCCCATCGCCGGCAGCACGACGGCGACCGGCGCGGCCGGCAGGGACGACGACGCGGGATAGTGGCGCAGGGCCAGCCGGTCGGTGCCCCGATCGACGTGCGCCGGCTCAGTCGGACTCACGAAGCCCGATCGCGAACGCCTCTTCGAGGTCGTGGTGCGAGTAGGCCCGGAAGGCGATGTGCGAATCCGTGTTGATCACGCCGTCGACCTTGGAGATGCCGCCCGCGATCACGTCGGCGATCTGGTCGAACTCGCGGACCCGGACGATCGCGATGAGGTCGACGCCGCCGGCGACGGAGTAGACCTCGCTGACCCCGTCGAGATCGGCGAGCTTCTCGGCCACCTCGGGGATCGAGTCGGCGGCGCAGTCGATCAGGACGATCGCGGTGATCATCGATGGGCTCCTCTCGTCGTGCCTGGACGAATGCTAGCGGCCCGCGACCGTCAGGTGCCGGCCCGCCCGGATCGCGTGGTCGAGGTGCTCGCCGGCCGCCACCACGGCGCCGGGCCAGACGACGCTGTCGACGACGTCGCCGGCCACGGTGGCGCCGGCACCGACAACGGAACGGACGCAGCGCCCGGTGACCGTACCCGCGACCAGGTTGTGGCCCGCCGCGTGGAGGTTGGCCGCCAGGTAGTCGTGCGGCGTACCCGTGTCGATGAAGACACCGTCGAACGGGACGACCTCGAGCTCACCGGCCGCCTCCGCCGGGCGCCAGACGGTGCGCACCAGCTCGGCCGGCGTCGCGTCCAGGTCGCGCACCCGCCGCCACGGCAGCAGCGACAGGCCGGCGAACCGGTGCCCGCTGAACAGCCCGGGTTGGCTCGTGTCCCGGACCGGCTGGCCGAGCAGGCGCACGGTCTCGCCATCCCAGCCGGCGAGCAGCGCGCCGGGATCGCCGCCCGCGAGGTAGGCGTCCGCGTTGGCGACCAGCACCCCACGCCCGCCGATCCAGTCGCGCAGGTTGCCGACGCCGCCCGAGGTGCCCAGCGGCCCGTCGGGCTCGACCGAGAGATGCGCCCGGTCGCCGGCGTGCGCGACCACCTGCTCACCGAGGTAGCTCGCGTTGACCGCCACGTCCGCAGGCCCGCGCAGGTCGAACCCGGCGACCCGGGCCAGCGCGAGATCGAGCAGGGGCACGTTGCCGACGGGGCAGAGCGCCTTGGGCAGCAGTTCCGTCAGCGGCCGCAGCCGTTGCCCCTCGCCGGCCGCCAGCACGACCGCGCAGAGGTCAGCCATCGTTGCGCGGCAGGCTCGGCCGCTCCATGCTGGTCGGATCGTCGGGCGCGACCAGCGGCCCGATGCCGTAGTAGGCGAGCAGCCGCGCGGTCGCCAGCGTCAGCCGGGGCAGGTCGTCGATCGGGTGGAAGGCCGCCTCGAGCACCTCGGCGCCGTCCACCTCGAGCTTCGTCGTCGAGGCGGGCACCGACACCTCGAAGACCATGTCGACCCAACCCTTGGCGTGTACGACGGCGTTCGGCACGGCCGGCGCCAGCTCGCGCGGGTCGAGGTGGATGCCGGACTCCTCGGCCAGCTCGCGCGCCGCACCGACGATCGGCGCCTCACCGCGCCGGAGCAGGCCGGCCGGCAGCCCCCAACCGCGGCCCGGGGGCTGGCGCAGGAGCAGCAGTCGCCCGGCCCCGGGGGCCTCGGAGTCGCGGACCAGGGTCACGCCGCCGACGATGTACTTGGGTACGAACGCCCGCACGAGCCGCCGGCGCACGGGATGCGGCAACCGGTAGAAGACTCCGTAGGCGATGGCACGCATGGCGCGGCGGCGGGGATCCACAGGGCAAGGCTAGTGGCCACACCCCACCGGCCCCGCAGGGACCGCCTATCCCAGTGGATCGCTATTCGCGGCGGTCGACGAGGGCGACCAGGCGGTCGACCACCGACTCCGGGGTGATGGCGCGGTCGAAGACGGCGACCAGCAGTGTCTCCAGGTCGGGGTAGCCCATCTCGTCGGCGAGCTGGCGCAGCGGCAGGTCGCTGGCCAGGCCGCGGTCGTGCCGGCGCAGTGCCAGGCCGATCGTCGCGCGGCCCAGTCGGACCTTGTCGGGGATGCTGATGCCGGGCTCGTCGTGGTCGGCGAACCAGCGGTTGATCTGCATCTGGGCCTGCGGCGACTTGACGAAGCCCAGCCACTCCTTGCGCGGGCCGGCCGGCAACGCGGCGGCGCCCTCGGTCGACTCGGCCTCGGTGAAGATCTCGACGACGTCGCCCTCGCTGAGCTCCGACGACAGCGGCGCCAGGCGGCCGTTGATGGTCGCGGCGAGGCAGTGGTCGCCGCGCTCGGTGGCCAGCTCGTAGGCCAGGTCGACCGGGGTCGAGCCGGAGGGCAGCACGACCTGCCGGCCCTCGGCGAACACCTGGATCTGCGACTCGGCGAGGTCGCAGCGCAGCGACTCGAGGAACTGGGCGGCGTCGGAGGTGGCCTGCTCCCAGTCGAGCACCCGGCGCAGCCAGGCGAGCTGCTCGACCCGGGACTCGGCCATCGCGGCCGGGGTCTTGGGGTAGCGGAAGTGCGCGGCGATGCCGTATTCGGCGAGCTGGTGCATCGCCTCCGTGCGGATCAGCACCTCGACCGAGCGGTCGTCGGGGCCGATCACGGTGGTGTGCAGCGAGCGGTAGAGGTTGTTCTTGGGTGACGCGATGAAGTCCTTGAACCGGCCCGGGACCGGCCGCCAACAGCCGTGGATCGCGCCCAGCGCCGCGTAGCAGTCGGTGTCGGTGCCGTCGACGACGACGGCGATCCGGGGGAGGTCGTGCGGCACGGCGTAGCCGGCCTCGACCGTGTCCTTCCAGATCGAGTAGTAGTGCCGGGGTCGGGCCGAGACCGCCGCGGTCACCCGGCTGCGGCGCAGCGTGGTCTTGGCCCGCAGGGCCACCTCGTTGACGTACTCGTCCCACCCGGTGCGGGCCTGCACGTGCTCGTCGACCGCGGTGTAGCCGTCGGGCTCGAGGTGGTAGAGCACCACGTCGTCGAGCTCGCGCTTGAGCAGCTGGATGCCGAGCCGGTCGCAGAGCGGCACCAGCACGTCGAGGGTGGCCTTGGCGATCCGGGCGCGCGAGGCGGGGGAGCGGGCGTCGAGGGTGCGCATGTTGTGCAGCCGGTCGGCCAGCTTGATGATCAGGACCCGGACGTCCTTGCCGGCCGCGACCAGCATCTTGCGGATCGTCTCGGCCTCGGCCGCCTTGCCGTAGAACGCCTTGTCGAACTTGGTCACGCCGTCGACCAGGTGGGCCACCTCGGGCCCGAAGTCGCCGTGCAGCGCCTGCAGCGTGTAGCGCGTGTCCTCGACCGTGTCGTGGAGCAGGGCGGCGACCAGCGTGGTCGTGTCCATGCCCAGCTCGGCGAGGATCTGCGCGACCGCGAGCGGGTGCGTGATGAACGGCTCGCCGCTCTTGCGGAACTGACCGCGGTGCATGCTCTCGGCGATCCCGTACGCCCGGCGGAGCACCCCGGCGTCGCCGGCGTGCACCTCCCGGTGGGTGCGGACCAGCCGGGTGACCGGGTCGTCGTCGGAACCTGGCCAGGACAGGAACGTCCGTAGCCGGCGGGAGATGGGCAGGTCGCTAGGTTGGACAGGCACCACACGACCCAGCGCGGCGCCGTGACCGGCGTCGACATCCACGCCCGCACACCTCCTGACGAGGCCAGCACCCGTGAGTCGTGCCTGCGCCCGGGAAATCGGGCGAGACAGTCACGAGTGCATTTCTCTACCAGACTAAGTCACGCACCGTAGTCCAAATGGTCAGTTGCTTCTGAGCGAACGGGTGAGTCTTGTGTATCAGCGCTGGGCTTCCGCCTTTCGGAGCAACTCCCGGTAGCGAGCCGCTCCACGGACGGGCGACGCCCACCCGGCGGACGCCTCCACCAGCCGGGTGTCGGGCCGCTCCAACCACGACAGGATCCGCTCGGTCTCCTCCGCGGTCGCGCTCGGCACCGGGCCGTGGCCGGGCAGCACCGTCTCGGCCGTCGCGCGGAGCACCTCGATCGTCGCGCGTGGATGGACCCGCGGCGGCGAGTTGCCGGCCGCCGCCAGCCGGCCCTGCCGGACGATCGCCAGCTCCCAGCCGCCGTCGCCACCCCGTCGGGCCGCGACCAGCTCGGCGATCGTCGTCAGCCCGGCGAGCCGCTGCATCCGGACCGCGGCCCGCAGCACGGCGGCGAGCCGGCCGCGGACCACCGCCGCGTCCTCGTAGCGCTGGGCGTCGGACAGCACGTTGATGCGGCCCAGCAGCGGCTCGACGACGCGCCGGGGGTCGCCGCTGGTGGCCGCCCGGAACGGGGCCGCCGCGCTCTCCTCGTAGGCCTCCCGGCTGATCCGGTGCTCGCACGGCGCCGCGCATCTGCCCAGCTCGGCCAGCGCGCAGGCGGGCGTCTTGGTCTTGGTCGACAGCCGCAGCGTGCACTGCCGCAGCGGGATCGCGTCGTGCACGGCGGCGGCCGCCAGGTCGGCGGACCGCTTCGACGTGAACGGCCCGAGGTAGGCGGTGTCGCCCTCGGCCAGCGCGCGCACCACCGACAGGCGGGGATAGGGCTCGTCGGTCAGCTTGAGCCAGACCACCCGCTCCGGGAACTTCGAGCGGCGGTTGTAGGGCGGCGCGTGCGCGGCGATCAGCCGCAGCTCGCGGATCTCGGCCTCGAGCCCGTGCGCGCACTCGACGGCGTCGACCTTCTCGGCGGCGGCCAGCATCTCGGAGATCCGGGCGCGCTTCTCCGCCGCCGTGAAGTAGCTGCGTACGCGGGTCGCGATGTCGACCGAGGTGCCGACGTAGAGGGGGCGGCCGTCGGCGGCGCGGAAGATGTAGACCCCCGGCACGTGCGGCAGCCCGTCGGCCAGGTGCCGCTTCTTCCGCTGGGTCGGGGTGACCGCCTTGGCGAACTCGATCGCGTCGCCGACGGTGGTCACGTTGTGGCTGCCCAGCCGGCCGATCATGGCGTGCAGCACATCGACGGTGGCCAGGGCGTCGTCGAGCGCACGGTGGGTCGGCTGGCGCGGGGTGTGGAAGTGCGCGGCGAGCGTGCCGAGCTTGCGGTTGGGCACCTCGTCGCGGATCAGCACCCGGCGGGCCAGCGCCGCCGTGTCGAGGACCCGCGGGTTGGGCCAGGCGTAGCCGAACTTGGCACACGCCGCCTTGAGGAAGCCGACGTCGTAGGGCGCGTTGTGGGCGACCAGCACCGCGCCCTTGAGGAACTCGAGGAGCGGGGGCAGCACCTCCTCGATCGGCGGGGCCGGCAGCACCATCGCCTGCGTGATGCCGGTCAGGACCGTGATGAACGGCGGGATCGGCTGGCCCGGGTTGACCAGCGTGGCCAGCACGCCCAGCTCCTCACCGCCGCGCACCTTGACCGCGCCGACCTCGGTGATCCCGCCGCCGTCGGGTGCACCGCCGGTGGTCTCCAGGTCGAGCACGACGAAGGTCGTGTCGCGCAGGTCGGTCGCGCCGCCGGCCGAGAGGAGGCCGTCGAGCGTGCCCTGGACGAAGAGCTGATCCACCACGGGCAGGACGTTAGAACAGCGGTACGACACTTCCGTCGCACGGGCCACAGGCGTTTCGGCGTACGCGTGGAAAAAGATCGACTACATCAATGGGCGCCGGAGTGGCCGACGGTGGGAGACTTGCTCCATGTCCGAGCCCGAACCGCGCGACGGCCGCCTTCCCGAGGAAGCGGTCACGCCGTCGTCCGCCGGTCCGGAGCCGGAAGCCGAGCCCCTCCTCCCGGAGCCGGTCCGGCAGCGCGTGGTCGCCCTCGCCGCGTCCGCCCTGCCCGGCCTGCCGTTCGACGAGCAGCCGGTGCCGCTGCGCCGGGTGGCCAAGTTCGCACCCAACCGTCGCGCCCGCCTCGGCGGTCCCGCGATCGCCGCCCAGCTGTCCAGTGACTCGCTGTTCCGCCAGCGGATCTCCACCCGGGTCATCGCCGAGGTCGGCGACCTGGGCGCCGCCGTCGTCGAGGGGATCTGCCCCGCCGCGGCCGACCCGGTCGAGGTGGCCGCGCTGGCCTACCTGGCCCGGCCGGCCGGGTGGCGTGAGCTGGTCGAGTCCGCTGGTGAGGCCGTCCGCGCCGAGGCCGACAGCGCCGCCATCGCGGGGCTGGTCCGCGACGCCGAGCAGCGCGCCGCCCGGGCCGAGCACGATCGCGCGGTGGCCCGCAGCGAGGCCGACAAGCTCCGCGACGAGCTGGCCCGGGTCAGCGCCGAGCTCGGCCAGCTCCGCGAGGAGCTGCGGGTGCAGGCCCGCCAGCTGCGCGACCTGCAGAGCCGCGAGCGCAAGGCGACCGAGATGCTGGCCACCGAGAAGGGCCGGGCCGCCCGCGCGGCCGCTGATCACGACGCCGAGCTGCGCCGCGTGCGGGCCCGGCTGGCGGAGGCCGAGACCGCGGCCGGCAGCGCGCGGCAGAGCGCCAAGCCCGTCCTTCGCTTGACGGAGGGAACCCCCGGGC
This sequence comes from Asanoa sp. NPDC050611, assembly GCF_040654855.1. Classification (NCBI taxonomy): domain Bacteria; kingdom Bacillati; phylum Actinomycetota; class Actinomycetes; order Micromonosporales; family Micromonosporaceae; genus Asanoa; species Asanoa sp. NPDC050611. The sequence goes on along the minus strand of NZ_JBFAIU010000181.1, from coordinate 29 downwards.
GCGGCCACGCTGTGCTTGCCGTACAGCCC
>NZ_JBFAIU010000180.1:0-15235 GCF_040654855.1 Asanoa sp. NPDC050611 | reverse complement strand
GTCGAACTGCTGCCCATCGAGAACCCGGACCGGTTCCCGGCCCCGGCGTGGGTGCGCGACCTGGCCATCTACGAGCTGCCCGGTTGGCAGGCGGCGGATCGCATGGCCACGCTGGAGCGGGTCCGGTCCGCGATCGGGTCGCGGCGCGCCGAGTTCGCGGCGCTGATCACGCGCGACATGGGTTGCCCGCCGAAGATCGCCGATGCGGTGCAGGTCGGCACCCCGCTGGCGGTGCTGGACGGCCTGCTCGGCCTGGCGCCGCACGCCGACGAGCGGATCGGGAACTCCCTGGTCGTGCGGGAGCCGATCGGCGTGGTCGCCGCGATCACGCCCTGGAACTACCCGCTGCACCAGGTCATGGCCAAGGTCGGGCCGGCGTTGCTGGCCGGCTGCACGGTCGTGCTCAAGCCGAGCGAGCTGGCGCCGTCGGCCGCGCTGCTGCTGGCCGCCGTGTTCGCCGAGGCGGGGCTCCCGCCGGGCGTGCTCAACGTGGTGGTCGGCACCGGACCGGTGGTCGGTGCGGCGCTGGCCGCCCACCCGGGCGTCGACATGGTCTCCTTCACCGGCTCGACCGCGGCGGGCCGGCAGGTCTCCCGCGCCGCGGCCGACACCGTCAAGCGGGTCGCGCTCGAGCTCGGTGGCAAGTCGGCGAGCGTGGTGCTGCCCGACGCCGACCTGACGCGGGCGGTGAAGACCACGGTCAGCAACGCGTTCCTCAACTCCGGGCAGACCTGCACCGCGTGGACCCGGCTCGTGGTGCCGGCCGACCGGCACGACGAGGCCGCCGCGCTGGCCGGCGAGTTCGCCGCCGCGATGGCGCCGCGGCTTGGTCCGCTCGCGTCGGCGGCGCAGTGGGAACGCGTGCAGGGATACCTCTCCTCCGCCTCGTCGCCGGCGGTGACCGGCGGGCCGGGGCGGCTCGAGGGCCACGACCGCGGCTACTACTGCCGACCCACCGTGTTCGCGGGCGTCGACCGGGACGCGCGGATCGCCCAGGAGGAGATCTTCGGGCCGGTCCTCGCGGTCATCCCCTACTCGGGCGTCGACGACGCCGTCGCGGTCGCCAACGCCACGCCGTACGGCCTGGCCGGCGCGGTGTGGTCCGCGGACCCTTCGGCGGCGCTCGCCGTCGCCCGGCGCATGCGCACCGGCCAGGTCGACGTCAACGGTGCGCGGTTCAACCCGCTCGCGCCGTTCGGCGGTTACGGCCAGTCCGGCAACGGCCGGGAGCTGGGCCGCTACGGCGTGGACGAGTTCTTCGAGGTCAAGTCGATCCAGCTCTGAAGGGACCCCGCCCATGTCGATCGCCGACGCACCCCTCGACCGCCGGACCCTCGTCCGCGGCCTCGTCGCCGCCGGTGTCGCGGTCACCGCCGCCGACGTCGTCGCGGCCGGACCCGCAGCCGCGCAGGGGCGGCCGGCGGTGCCGAACCCGACCGTCACCGGACCGGTCCCGGCCCGCGTGCGACCCGGTGACCCCGCGCACGACTACCCCTACTTCGCCTCGCAGTTCGACCTGCGCGGCCACGGCTACGTCGAGGAGGAGTTCTTCCTCGCGGGGACGGCGAACACGTACACGGTCGCCAACGGCCAGCTCACCACGGCGTCGGTTGTGGACGGCGGGCACGAATACCGGACACGGATGGTGGTGCGGCGGCCGGTCGACCCGAAGCGGTTCAACGGCACGGTGTTCGTCGAGTGGTACAACGTGACGATGGGCTTCGACGTCGAGGCCGACTGGTTCCGATTCCACGAGCACATCATGCGGGCCGGCTACGCCTGGGTCGGCGTCTCCGCGCAGCGGGTCGGCGTCGACGCGCTCAAGGCGTGGAGCCCCACGCGGTACTCCTCGCTCGACCTGACGAACGACGCGTTCGGCTTCGACATCTACGCACAGGCGTTGCAGGCCATCCGCTCCCCACGCGGGGTCCGTCCACTGGGGAGCCTCCGGGCGTCGAAGGTGATCGCCGGTGGCGAGTCGCAGTCCGCGTCGAAGCTGACGCAGTACTACAACGCGATCCATCCCCTGCACGGGCTCGCGGACGGGTTCATCCTCAACGGCGCGCCCGAGCCGAACCTGGTCGTGCGCACCGACCTGCGTACGCCCGCGTTCAAGCTGACGACCGAGACCGACGTCGCGGTCATCGGCCACGCACAGAACCGCCAGCCCGACTCCCGCGTGCTGCGCACCTGGGAGGTGACCGGCACGTCGCACGCCGACTTCGACATGATCGGCGAGGACCTGTCGCCACACGCGCCGGGCATCAACCCCGTGCAGTTCCGGGACACCGGGACGTTCCAGGACTGGACGACCTGCGACAAGCCGACCCTCCCGCGTACGCCCTACAAATACGTCTACCACGCGGCGCTCGACCATCTGGACCGCTGGATGCGGCGCGGCACCCCGCCGCCGCACGGCAGGCCGCTGGAGGTCCTCTCCACCAGCGGCCCGCGCGGTGCGACGCTGGCCCGCGACAGCTTCGGCATCGCCAGGGGCGGCATCCGCCTGGCCGCGGTGGACGTGCCGATCGCGCTGAACGCGAGCCCGAACAGCCCGGGCTTCTTCTGCTCCATCTTCGGCAACTACGAACCGTTCAGCCCGGCCGTGCTCGCCACTCTGTACCAGTCGCACGGCGCGTACGTGTCCCGGGTGAACCGGGTCTGTGACGAGAACGTCCGCGACGGATATCTGCTCGCGGCCGACGCCCGCACGATCAGGAACGAGGCGGCACGGTCGGATATCGGCCGCTGACCTCCAGCCCGAGCCAGCTCGCCAGGGAGGCGATCTCACCGTCGACGGCGGCGGTCACCTCCCTGGTGAACGGCTCGTCCTGGTGGACCGCGCCGACCCGCAATACGCCGGCCCTGCGGTCAGCGGTGGCGTCGAGCTTCCCGACCAGGCGGTCGCCGTGCAGGATCGGCAGCGCGTAGTAGCCCCAGCGACGCTGGCCGGCCGGCTTGTACATCTCCAGGCCGTACTCGAAACCGAAGATCTCCTGCAGTCGCCTGCGGTCGTGGATCAACCGGTCGAAGGGTGACAGCAGGGCGGTGCGGCCGGTGAACGGCCGGCCGTCGAGATGTGCCGGGTCGACGCGCCACGTCCCTTTGACGCCCTCGACGACGGCCGGCTCGCCCGCCGCACCGACGTCGTAGGGCTCGATCGGCACCTTCGTCGTCTTCGCCCGGGCGATGCCGAGCGCGCGCAACCGGCGCTGGTCACGGCGGCGGGCGGCCTCGTCGATCGGCACCGGCGGCTCGTCGGGCCACACCCGCTCGGCCAGGTCCCACAGCCGGTCCCGACCCTGGCGGCCGGCCACCGCGACCTCGCCCCGGACCGACATGATGTCGAGCAGGCGGATCACGTTCTTGTCGTTGGTCCACCCCGTCGACGTCCACGGCACCGCGCACGTGTCGGGGATCGCGCGTGACGGCAGCGGGCCTTCGGCGGCCAGCCGCGCGAGGATGTCGCGGCGGCAGGCGTCGTTGGCCTCCACCCAGGCCCGGTGCCGCTTCTGCCACTCGGCCACCGGTGGACGGTCGCGGCCGGCCACCATCTCCGCCCGATAGAGGCCGACGTCCTCGGCGGGCCGGATCGTCGCCCACAGCTCGACCAACGACCGCTTTCCGAGCGCCGCCACCAGGTCGGCCGGCGCGTAGGCCGGACCGAGGCGGCTCCACGCGACCAGGTCGGCGGTGGGCGCGACCGCGGCCGTGGGGTCGATCTGCAGCAAAGTCAGGTGGCGTACGAGGTCGACCAGGCTCGTCGGTCTGTCCGTGGCCAGCAGCTGTGCGCGCACGGCGATCCGGCGCGCGTCCACGATGGACAGCTTGTGCATCAGCGGTTCTTCAGGAACTCCAGGGTCCGCCCGATGACGAGGGCGGTCGCGCCGGCGTCGTAGGCGGGCAGGCTCGAGTCGGTGAACAGGTGGCCGTCGCCCGGGTAGAGGTAGAGCTCGCCGTCGGTGGCCGTCTCCACGATCGCGCGGGCCGCGTCGATGTCGCCGCCGTCCTCCATGAAGAACGGGTCCTCGTCCATGGCGTGGATGCGCACCGCGACGTCGGCCGGCCACGCGCCGCCGAACTCGGTCGTGTTGATGCTGGCGTGGTAGAGCAGGGCGCCGGCGGTGGGCCGCGTCTGCGCGAGCAACTGCGCGGGCATGCCGCCGAGCGAGAAGCCGCCGTGGACGATGCCGTCGGGAAGCGCGCCGGCGGCCTCGATGCCCATGCCGATCAGGGTGTCGAAGCCGACCTTCCGGGCGTACGCCATCCCGTCGTCGAGGCTGTCGAAGGTGTTGCCGTCATAGAGGTCGGGGGTGTGCACGGTGTGGCCGGCCGCCCGGATCTCGTCGGCGAAGGCGCGGATGCCCGGGGTCAGCCCCTGAGCGTGGTGGAACAGCACAAGCTCAGCCATGGTCCCTCACCCTAGACCGCCCGCCTCGCCGGCGCTGACCAGTCGCTCACCCAGGGCGAGGAGCGCGGCCGCGATCTCGGGCGAGGCGACGACCTGGAACGGGTACGGCTGGGCGGCCAGCTGTCGTGCGTACCAACGCGGATTGTCGGTCGTGGCGCGCAGTCGCGTGCGGTCGCCGTCGGCCGCCAGCCGGCCCAGGCTGCGCGGCAGCCGGCGCGCCACCTCGTCGACCGGGGCGTCGAAGACCACCTCGACGGAGTGGGTCCAGTGCTGCGAGAGGTGCTCCTCGAGGGTGCGCAGCGCGTCGAGCCCGGGCGGCGGGTCGAACGTCCCGTGCGTCGACTCGATCGCGGTGATCCGGTCGACCCGCAATGCCCTGACCGCTTCGCGGGTGCGCGACCAGGCGAGCAGGTACCACCGGCTGTGCCGCAGGACGACCGCCCAGGGGTCGACGTCCATGGCCCGGTCCTGGTAGCCGAGGCGCACGGTCCTCGCCGCCGCGCAGGCCGCGATCAGCTGCGCGACCACGTCGTGCGTCACCGGAGCGGCCGTGCCCTTGCGTTCGCGCAGCGTGCGGATGGGTTCGGCGACCTTGCGCGGCAGCACCCGCAGGATCTTCGCGAGCGCGCCGCCGACGAGGTCGGCCGGGTCCGCGGCGCCCGGGTGCCCTTCGAGGACGGCCATCACGAGCCCGGCCGCCTCGGCGGCGGTCAGTGTGAGCGGCGGAAGACGCAGGCCGCGGCCGACCTGGTAACCGCCGTGCGGCCCGGTGGCCGACTCGATCGGAATGTCGGCCTCGCGCAGGATCGCGACGTAGCGGCGGGCGGCGCGCCCGCTGACGCCCAACCGCTCCCCCAGCCGCTCGGCCGTGATGCCGGGGCTGTTCTGGATCGCCTCGAGGGCGTTCAGCGCGCGGGCGGTCGGGCTTCGCATCCCGGAAGTATGTCGTCCGGGATCAGGGTTATGGTCCCCCGCATGTCTGTGCTGCAAGGGCCACCCCCGGCTGGCAACGAACTCGACACCCTGCTCGGCGCGCTGGAGCGGGGCCGCCGCTACATCGCGTGGAAATGCGGCGGCCTGGACGCCGCCGGGTTGCGGGCGACCCTCGGCCCCTCCACCATCACGCTCGGCGGGCTCCTCAAGCACCTGGCCGTGGTGGAGGAGCACACGTTCGCGGTGAAGGTGTTCGGCCGCCCGATGAGCGAGCCGTTCGCGAGCGTGGACTGGGACGCGGACCCGGACTGGGAGTGGCACTCGGCCGCGGCCGACTCGCCTTCGTCGCTGATGTCGCTGTGGGAGGGGGCTCTCTCCCGTTCCCGGGCGTTGGTTTCGGAGGCCCTGGCTCTTGGCGGGCTCGACTACCTGGGCGTCGCCGCCTGGCCGGACGGCACCCGGGCCAGCCTGCGTCGACACCTGATCGACATGGTCGAGGAGTACGCGCGCCACGTCGGCCACGCGGACCTCATCCGGGAGTCGATCGACGGCCTGGTGGGTGAAGATCCCGGACCGGCTTGACGGGCGCCTCGGTAAGTCGTAGCTTTCGGTTCGTGGCCACTTACCAAGACGGCTGGGAAGCTCTCGGCGACCCGAGCCGGTTCGCCATCGTGGCGGCGCTGGCCGAACGCCCACGCGCCGTCGGCGAGCTGGCCGCGGACCTGCCGATCAGCCGCCCGGCCGTGTCCCAACACCTGAAGGTCCTGAAGTCCGCGGGCCTGGTCACGGACCGGGCGATCGGCACGCGCCGCGTCTACCGCCTGAACCCGGCGGGCGTGGCCGCGTTGCGGGACCAGCTGGACACGTTCTGGGCGCGCGCACTGGACGGCTACCAGGAGCTCACCGAGGAGGAACCATCATGACGCAAGCAGCGGACGTCGTGGTCCGTCGCCAAGTCGTCGTAGCGGCACCGGTCACCCGGGCCTTCGAGATCTTCACGGCCCGCTTCGGCGACTTCAAGCCGAAGGAACACAACCTGATGCGCTCGCCCATTACGGAGACGGTCTTCGAGCCACGCGTGGGCGGCCACATCTACGACCGCGCCGAGGACGGCACGGAGTGCCGGTGGGCACGGATCCTGGCGTACGAGCCACCGACGCGGGTGGTCTTCAGCTGGGACATCAGCCCGACGTGGCAGGTGGAGACGAACCTGTCGAACACGAGCGAGGTCGAGGTCCGCTTCGTCGCCGACGGCCCGGACCGCACGCGGGTGGAACTGGAACACCGCAACCTGGACCGCCACGGCCCAGGTTGGGAATCGGTCCGCGACGGCGTCGCCGACGACGCGGGGTGGCCGCTCTACCTGGACCGCTACGCGGCCCTGTTCAGCTAGCCGTCCGAATCGTAGGCCGCGCACCGTGGATGCGGAGCGCGGCCTGCGCCATGGCGGACCTGTGATGGGATTCGCCGGCGTTGGAGCAGCTGTGGGAGGCGCACGACCCCCGCCACGCATTGCACGGGGGTTCGGCTTCAGCGACGAGGAGTCAGCCAGCCGCTGAGTTGCCGCGCCCGGAGCCGGACCAACGGGTCGTCGGCGAAGACCTGTGGCGGGCCAGGAGCACTCGCCTGCGATGATGCTCCGCTATGGAGCTGTACGGGCCATTTCGCCGCGAGGCGGTTGAGCGGGGCATTCCGGCGGATCAGGTTGACAGGTTCGCGGAGCAGCTGCGATTCGCGATTTGGGTTGGTGGCGGTGATCGCGGCGAGGATGTCGTCGGGCAGAGCGGCGGGCTGCCCCGGCTACCTGCCGGCACGGAGTGGCCGTCCGAGCGCGGGATTCCGTTGCCGTTCGTCGCATCCCTCGACTGCGCGGCCCTTCCGACGGTCGAGAAGCTTCCCCTGCCGGTGGACGGCTCGCTGCTCTTCTTCCTGGATCCCGAGAACGCCTTCGACGCGTTCAGTCGCGGCTACGACGCGTACGCGCGGGTCCTGTACGTTCCCGCAGGCACCGCGACAGCCGTCCGGCAGCCGCCGTCCGACGATGAGGTCCCGCGCACGCACCCCGAGTACAGGCTTTATGCCGAGGTCGTGCCGGAGCTGCCGCCCGGACTCGAGCCCGACGACGAGGAGGACATGGACGACCGCCTCATGTTCGCGTCGGACACCGTGCGGCAGCTGGTCAGTGAGCTGACGCACATCGATGAACTCGTCGCACTGGTCCAGGATCTCTGGCCGGCGGAGACGGGCCTGTCATCCCTACGCCTCGGTGGATACACAAAGAGAATCGGCGGCTCGTACTCTCCGGAGGAGCAGATGGCGCGTGCGAGCCTCCGGGCCCGGCTGGAGACCGAACCCGACCTTCCGCGGTCCGAGCGGATCGGCTGGCGGCGCGAAGAGGAATCCCGACTGGTCCAGGAATGGGTGCCGCTCGCCCAGTTCCCCACCGAACACTTTTGTCACTTCGGACGTTTCTTGATCAGATTCGACGACCTGGCCGCCGGGCGCTTCGACAAGATGCGCTCGTTCCCCGCGTTCACCGAGTAGGGCCGAGGAGCGCTACCTCCCTTACCGACTTCGATGCGGTCCGATACCCGACCAACGATCGGCGCCAGGTCCCGGTGCTCGCCAACCCGTGGCCCGGCGTCCCGGTCCGGGGACGAAACGCCGACCACCGCGCTGACGCCTGCTGCTGATCGGGTCGAGCTTGACCCCGCGTCACTGGTACAGAACCGTCATGGAGATGAGAAAGAGGCCGGCCCCACTTGTGGGAACCGGCCTCTGACCTGCGGAAACGATGGTGGGCGATACTGGGATCGAACCAGTGACCTCTTCGGTGTGAACGAAGCGCTCTCCCGCTGAGCTAATCGCCCTCAGCGCGCACGACAATACCTGATCCCGACACTGCCGTGCACACCGGCCTCACCAGCCGAAGACGTTTCGGGTCTCCGTGATCAGGTCGATGTCGAAGCTGAACTTGACCGACGCCCAGACCACGAGCGCCACGAAGACCAGGCCGACGGCGCCGATTACTGAGCGTAGTGGCCAGGGTTGGCGGCCGATCCAGGACGTCCAGGCTCGGACGTTGCGGCGGGTGAAGTTGAGGAGCTTTTTGGCCCACGTGAACTCCACCGCCCAGATGGCCAGGCCACCGATCACGATGAACCAGCCCGGGCCGGGTAGCGGTATGAGCAGAATACCCAGAGCGACCACCGCCAGCCCGGCAATCGCTACGGATATGCGGAGGATCATCCGTCCGGTCGGATTTGCCCGGATCAGGTCCAACGTCTCCCCGACACGACCACGGTGGGCGGTGGCAGGTATAGGAACGCCCGTTCGGGCATCCTGTTCCGAATTTTCGGGCGGGCTACCCCGATCGAGCGTCACCCCGTGCCTCCGCTCTTCGTCCTCCCCGGACGCCGTCGCGAGCTCCGTACCAGTGCCCATTTGCTCCATTGAGGATGGTTTCATCGGCCAATCCACTCCGGCTCCGCCCCGCCCCGTCACTCAACGGGACCGCTCGACGTTACCGAACTGAGTCGACGTCTGAGCTACCCGACGCCGGACGGTGCGCAGTACCACAGCAAGTCGGGCATTATACGCATTTTGCCGGGCTTGTACCGCACTTACGCACCGCCTTCCCACTACTGGGTGAGATCAGCGATTGACGGAGCGTAAGTAGAAGTATCACCTGAGTATGGGAAACGCGGGGCAAGCGCGTCCCGCAGCGGTGCCGGGGGGAGAACGTACATGAGTGTCATCCGACCGACGACCGTTGAGGTCGAAACCTCACTGCGGCTCGTCGCACCAGACGCCACCGCTCTGCCGGTGCGCGCCAGCCTGCGCTACGACCCAGCCGACCCGTACGCGGTCCACGTCCTGTTCCACGCCGATTCGGCCGGCGGCGAGGCGGTGAGCTGGTCGTTCGCCCGTGAGCTGCTCGTCACGGGCCTCGACGAGCCCGCCGGCATCGGCGACGTCCGGGTGTGGCCCTGGGCCACGCCGCGGGGCGACTTCGTCGCGCTGGCGCTGTCGTCACCCGACGGGAACGCCCTTTTCGAGGTACCGCGCAGCGTGCTCGTGCGGTTCCTGCGGCGAACCTACGTCGTCGTACCGCGCGGTCGCGAAACCGACCACCTGGACGTCGACGCGGCGGTCAACCGGTTGCTGGCCGGTAGATAGCAAACGAAAGAGGGCGCCGCGCGGATCTGCCGACTCCGCGCGGCGCCTTCTTTTCACGCGGTACGCGCGACCTCCGCCAACCGCGGCACCACGACCTCGCGCCAGCCCGGCCCCATCTTCGCGAACGCCTCCCGGTCGCGCGGCTTGTCGAAGTCGAACCCGCTGTGCTCGAGCAGCAGCCGCGTCCCGTTACCCTCCGCGACCAGCCGCCAGGTCAACGTCCACGACTCGTTGAACGTATAGACGAACTTCTCCTCGGGGACGACCTCGACGACTTCGCAAGGTATCGCCCCGTACACCGGCATCTGTAGATGGAAGCGGTGCCCCACGACGGCGGCGATGTCTCCCGGCGCCCACCAGCGCGCGTGCAGCTCGGGGTCGGTCAGCGTGCGCCAGACCCGACTGGGCGACGCGGCGACGAACTGGTCGACGGTGATCGTGTCGGTGCTCGGTGCGGTCATGATCGCTCCTCCTCCTCTTCGGCGACGGCCGCGAACGCGCGCAGCCGCTCGCGCCAGAGCCGTTCGAACGGATGCAGCCACTCGCCGACCTGGGCGAGCGGCTCGGCGTTGAGGTGGTAGTGCCGCTGCCGCCCTTGCGGAACGTCGCGCACGAGCGCGACTCGGCGCAGCACCTGCAGGTGCTCGGCGATCGCGGGCCGGCTCAGCTCGAACTGATTCGCGAGATCGCCGGCGGTACGCGGCCCGTCGGCGAGCAACCGCAACAGCCTGCGCCGCACCGGATTGGCGAGCGCCAGAAACACATCGTCCTCAGCCACGTCTGGAAAAATACGTCGGAGACTCCCGACATGTCAACAATCTCCGACGCTTTATGTGATCTACTGCTGACGTGGGCGCTCTCAAGCCGTGGCACCTGGCCGTGCTGTCGATCTGCTGCCTGGGCACGACGGCGGTCGTCGCCGGCGTGGCCCTGCTGTTCGCGCACCGCCGCCGCTGATGGAAGTGCGGTTCGCCTCGGAGCCCGCGCCGGGCCGCGAGAACGAGGACATCGCGTTCGCGATCGACGGCTTCGTCGGCGTCCTGGACGGCGTGACCGCGCACGCCGGCCTGGCCAGCGGCTGCGTCCACGGACCCGCGTGGTACGTCCGCCGGCTCGCGGGCCACCTGGTCCACCTCAACGCGCTGGCGGCGCCGTTGGCGGTGACGCTGTCCGATGCGATCGAGGCGCTCCGGGACGACCACGGCGGCGAGTGCGACCTGGCCCACCCCGGCACACCGGCGGCGACGGTGACGCTGCTCCGCCGCAACGACGATCACGCGGAGTACCTGGTGCTCTGCGACAGCCCACTGGTCATCGACCGCGGCGCGGGCGCCGAGGTCATCACGGACGACCGCTTCACGGAGGCGGTCGCCCCGCTGCGGGCGCACGCCTTGGCCGGCGACGTGCCGATCGGCAGCGAAGAACACGCGCGCCGCGTCATCGAGGCGCGGCTGGGCCAACATGAGCTGGTCAACCGACCGAGCGGCTACTGGATCGCCGCGTCGACCCCGGAAGCGGCGGCCCACGCGATCACGGGCAGCCTCCCGCTGGCTTCGTTGAGACGAGCAGCGCTACTAACCGACGGTGCGTCGTGCATCGTCGACCAGTTCGGCCTGCTGGACTGGTCGCAACTCCTGGACACCCTGACGACCGAAGGCCCACAGACGTTGATCGACCGCGTACGCGCGGCGGAGTCGGCGGACAGCAAGGGCGAATCCCAACCGCGCTACAAACGCCACGACGACGCGACGGCCGTCATCTGCCTGTTCGACGGTCAGACTCCCCGGTGACGCACCCGTAGAACGCCGGGCAGTGTGCGCGCGTGGACTCCACGGGCATAGACAACGCGACGGGCTTGGTGCTCTTCGTTGACACCCACATCATCGACGGGCCCGAGGCGGCCGACGTATCGCGTCGGCGTCTCGTCGGCCGAAGTCCTGGTCCTCAGCGAGACTCTCAGCTGCTGCCTGGATTTGGCGCCGAACGCGACGGGTACCGCGAGGAATTCGAGGCGGTGGGGCTCGGACGCCACCGCCACACCGCGGACTGGCTGGCACAAGGAGCCACGATCCGCGGTGTACGTCGCGATCAACCAGAGGTGAGCCGCAGGTGCTTCCGGTGGAAGAACGGCCGAGCAGTCGGCTGGGCCAACAGGATCGACGCCGCGGCCAGGACGATGAGCTGCACCGCGCCGGCCGCGACCAGGAAGATCGGGTACCAGTCCGGCCGCGTGGCGTAGCTGTCGGGTCTGAGGACTGTCACCGTGACGGTGACGAGATTGAGCATCGCGCCGGCGGTCAACAACCAGACGATGACGCGCGCGGCGTTCCTGCCAGCGGCGCAGAAATAGCCGAGCGCCGCGACCAGCACGCCGGTGACGAGGGCGCCCGGCAGCAGGTCGAGCGCGCCACCGCCAGTGGTGGCCGTCGGATCGGCACGGAACAGCAGTTGCAGGAGCGCGGACAGGGCCGGCAGGCCGGCGAGCACGTACAGCAGCAAGCTGGCAGCGACCACCGGCCGCGGTCGCTCGCTCGGGGGTGTGTTCGTGGCCGACATGGCACTCCTGTCGATCATGTCCGGCATCCTGAACGCGCCGGACGTGGACCTTGCCGACCTGACGGACGGCGGTTACGGAAGAGGCCCAGCGGCGGGTCTCAAGGGCCGAGCCGGCGTCGAGTGCCTCTCGGCTTCTAGGATCGCGTCAGCTGGCTCAGCGCCGACGCGCCCCACCCGGTCGGGTCGTCGCCGGCCGGGACCATCGCCATCGCCTGCCACAGCACGAGGATGTTCAACCAGCCCGCCTCGGCCGGGGTCAGCGGGCGCACCGACTGGTACCCCTCAAGGAACCCCGCGCGGACCTCCGCCGGCACCGGCCCCCAGTTGTGATAGCGGGTGCCGAGCAGGACCGCCGCGCGAGCGAGCTCGACCAGGCGGTGGTCGTACCGGGTCTCCTCGAAGTCGAGGATCGCAACCACCTCGCCCCCGGCACACAGGATGTTGGCCGAGCGGAAATCGAGATGGACCAGCTGACCGGCAAGCCGGTCGGGTGGCGCGCCGGCGACCAACCCCCGCAGCGCGTCGCGCGCGGCCACCGGCAGATGGTCGGCGCGCGTGTCGAGCCAGTCGGTGACCCGGGCCGCCAACGGCGTGGTCGTGCCGGCCAGCGCGGGAATCCGACCAGGGTACGCGGCCAACGCGTCCTGCAACCGGGCGAGCACGGCTCCGGCCGCCCGCACCTGGTCGAGATCGGCGACGTCCAGCAGATCGCCCTCGATCTCGCGCTGCACGCCCATCGACACACCGCCGACTTCGACTTGCAGACGGCCGTCCCGCGCGGGAACCGGCGCCGAGACCGGCAGCCCCCGGTCGTCCAGCCAGCTCGTCAGACGTGCCGTCTCCGCCAGACGCGGGAAACGCCCGGGCACCACCGACCACTTCGCGAGCAGCCGACCGGACGGCGTGCCGACCCAGGCCAGCGCGTTGCCCCCGCTCATCACGATCCGCTCACAGGAGTCGACGCGAACGCCCCAGTGCTCGGCCAGCATCACGGCGACCCAGCGACCCGCCGACTCCCGATCGCCGAAGCCGAACCGCTCTTCCAGCGCGGAGCGAGGGTCATGCGCCTCCCACAACATCTCCAACACCGGCGCGTCCCGCGGATTCCGCGTAGGGAAGCGGGCCTGGAAGGCGAGCCGGGAGTCGGCGTCCGCGGCCAGGCCGTCGAGGATGTCGTCCAGCGTCATGAACGCCTCCCATGGCTCCTGGCCGGTGGCGCGGACCAGGCGGTCGACGACCTTCTGCTCCAGGTCCGCCACCCGCTTCCCCTTCCAGATCCTGTCCGCCACGCTGACCAGCAGGTCCTCGAGCTCGATCTCCGGGAGAACCCACGACGCGTGGGTGCGGGCGAAGCGCGCCAGCGCCGGGTCGACCCCGTGCCGGAGCAGCAGCGCGTAACCCGCCGGCTCGTGGGCCGAGCCCGGACCCGACAACTCCTCCGGGTGCAGCGTCTTGCCGATGTCGTGCGTGGCCGCTCCATACAGGACCGCCGCGCGATCGAACGCCAGCAGCGGGGACAACGCCGAAGTCAACCGCCACGCCACATCGTGTACGGCCCGCAGGTGCGCCGCGAGACGCGGCGGGGCGTCCAGGGACACGAGCAGCTCGCTCACGTCGTCCGGCAGCGGGCGAAGGTCACCCGGGTCGGTAAGGGCGAGGCGCAAGGACGTCATCGGTGTACGAGGCGCATCACGCCGGCCTTGCCTCGGCAGCCGCGGAACGTGTCGAGGTCGCCCTGCCACGGCTGTTGCGAGACCCAGGTGCCCGCCACGCCGAAGACGCCGTAGGCCCGGCGGTACTCGTGGGCGAGCATCAGGACCCAGGCGAACATGTTCGCGACCCCGACCCAGCCAGGTGTACGCGGGAACGCCGGGCTCAGCACCGACCTGTCCGCGGCTTCGCGCAGCGCCGCGAGGGTGGCGCGACCGACCGCGCGGCGGCGGCCGTCGACGGTGGCCCAGTGTTCGAAGTACGCCTGCGCGGCCAGGACACCGTTGTGCGCACCCTCGGGAACGGCGGTCGCCGACTCGCGGGCGAAGGCGTGCATCTCCTCCAACGACCCGCCCCATTTCGGCGCGAGCTGCTGGAGCAGTTGGTCCTGGGCCGGGAGGTGGTGCGGGTCGACGGCGGCCACCGCGGCGTAGCGGCTGCGGGCCTCGTCCAGCCCCAGCTCCAGGCCGCGGGCGGTGGTCAGGCGGCACGTGAGGACCGCCGGATCTGTCGGGTCGATCGCGATGGTGGCCTCGAGCAGCTTCTCCGCCTCCCGCAGCACGGCGTGGAACGACGCGAACCGCTCGGCCGACACCTCGCTGGCGCGCTTGCTCGTCCGGATGGCCCACGCGTCGCCGATGATGCGCGTGGCGAGCATCGCCGCCGCCGCGGTGTCGCCGGGGTCCGCGGCGTGCACCTCTTCGAGGAACGGACGGGAAACCAGAGGCGCGGCCCAGCCGATCAACCGGGTACGCGCGCCGCCGTGCTGACCCGCCAGGATCTCGCGGGCCTCCCGCCACCCACGGGCGGCGAGGGCCTGCTTCAGCGCGACCAGCTCACGCGATCCACCGGAGTCATCCAGAACGAGCGGTTCAGCCAAAGCCACGGCGCAGATCGTAATGATCAACCGGCCGTCGCGTTGTGCCCTAGGGCCTTGCCGTGGACGCGGGCCTGTTCCTCGGCTCGCAGGCGCAGTTCGACGGCCAGGTCCTTGAAGCGGTCCAGGTTCGGGTCGACGCCGACCAGGGTCAGCTCCGACTCCACCACCCGCAGGTCCAGGTGCCACACGTCCGCCAGGATGCGGCGCATCCACGGGGTCGCGTGGTCCCAGCCCGCCTTCGGGGTCGACGGGCCGTAGGCGCCGCCGCGGACCGTGACCAGGACCGCCGGCTTGTCGGCCAGCAGGGGTGGGGCGCCCGAACCCATCCGTGGGTCGGCCAGGACCGTGTCGACCCAGGTCTTGAAGTGTTGGGAGACCCCGTAGTTGTAGAGCGGCACCGCGAACAGCAGCGCGTCCGCCGCGACCAGCTCGTCGGTCAGCGTCGCGGCCAGCGCCGCCGCCGCGCGGTGGGCCGGGCTCCACTTGTCGGCGGTCAGGAACTTCGCCGTCGTCGCGTCCGACCAGGCCGTCGAGGGCAGCGGCGCCGTGCCGACGTGGCGTTGCAC
>NZ_JBFAIU010000179.1:0-15336 GCF_040654855.1 Asanoa sp. NPDC050611 | reverse complement strand
ACTGGCCTGGCGTACCGAACAGATAGAGCTTGAGGCTCCCGTCGATGGTCACGCAGCCGAAGTCCATGGCGACCGTGGTGGTGGTCTTCGTCGACTCGGGATGCAGGTCGTCGACGCCGATCGAGGCGGTGGTCATCTCCGCCTCGGTGGTCAGCGGGGCGATTTCCGAGATCGCGCCGACCGTGGTGGTCTTGCCGACCCCGAAGCCGCCGGCGATGACGATCTTGACGGGAATGGGCGCCCGGCGCCGCTTCACGGGCGGGCCGACCACGCGTGCGTCGACGGTCGGCGCCGTCGGGCCGATGTGATGCCACCCCACGTTGGGCGCGTAGGCAGACTGTTGCTCCCGATGGCGCCCGCCGGGCTCCGGCTCGTAGCCACCGGCCGGCGGGCGGTCGGTGGTCAGCGGCCACTCAGGAGATCGCACGTAGTCCACGGATCACCCGCCGAATCGTCTCCGGGTCGCGAGGGTCAGCGACATCCAACGTGTGTACATCCAGGTGGCCGGTCGCCCGCAGGTCTCCGACCAGCACCCGGGTCACCCCGAGGTGCATGCGCAACTTGGCCGAGATCTCGGCCACCGACATGGGCGCCACGCAGAGCGCCACGATCGCGTGCAGTTCGCGGGCGCTGCTCGGCAGGTGCGTACGCGCGGGTCCCTCGTGGACGGTCACCTGCGTCTCCATGCCGATCGCCGGGTCGACGCCGACCACCCGACCGGAGGTCAGCACGAACGGGCGCAGCGCGGCCGACACGTCCGCCGAGGCCGGCGCCGCGTCGCGGGGAGGTGCCGGGCCGCCCTCACCACCGGGCAACCCCGCCTGCAGGTACGGGCGCACGCCCGTACCCGGCTCGGGGTCCTGCGGCGCCGTCATGACTGCACGGAGTTCTTCAGCTCGGCGATCAGGCGCGGGGTCAGTGCGCCGCCGGCCCGGCTCGCGAACAGCGTCATCTCGTAGGCGAGCGTGCCCAGGTTGGCCGACCGGTCGGCGATCACGCCGAGCACCGAGCCGCTGCTGATCGAGGTGATCAGCAGGTAGCCGTCGGCCATGTCGACGATCACGCGGTTGAGTCCGCCCAGCGCGTACCAGTTGGCGGCGCCGCCGGCCAGGCTGGTCATGCCGGACACGATCGCGGCCAGCCGCTCGGCGTTGGCCCGGTCCTTGATCGCCGACATCGCCATCAGCAGGCCGTCGCTGGACACGGCGATGGCTTCCAGGACACCCGCGGTGCCCGAGGTGAACGAGTCGAGCAGCCAGTTGAACGTCTGCGCCTCTTGGCTGAGCTGGCCGTTGGACACGTCCGCATCCGGCCGCTCGATGCTTTCGTGGATGTACGGGCTCGTCATCGGGTTCCCTCTTCGTCGCCAAGGCCGGAGCTGATCTGGCGCATGGCCCGCGCCACACCGGATTCGAACTGTTGGACCAGGTCACGTGCGGCGTCCGGATCCGGGGGTTGGTCGGACGTCGGGCGCTCGGTGGTGACCCCCGGGTCGTCCAGCGTGGCGCCGGGTTGGCGCCGGCGCAACGGCTGGCCGGATTGGCCCGCCGCGGGCTTGCGGTTGGTGGTCGGGGCGGCCCCGGTCGTGGCCGTCGCGCGGGCTCCGCCGTTGGCTCCGTTGGTGCCGCCGTTGACGGGCTTGGCGCCCGGGACCGAGCCGCCGCGGACCTGCCGCTCGGCGTACCGGACGCCGGCCTCGAACTCCTCGACCAGCGCGCGGGCGGCGGCCGGGTCGGCCGGCGACGGTGGGCCGGAGGTCGGCGTCGGCTCGGGGTCGGCGACCGGGAGCTGGGCGCCGGGCACCCGGCGGCGCAGGACGGCCTGGGTCTCCTCGTCGGACAGCTCCGGAGCCGGCTTCGCCTTGCCCTTCGGCGGCTTGCCGGGCCGGGCGGGCTTGGCCGGCGGCACAGGGATGACCGGCGCGGCGGCCCGGGGTGGCTCGGGCGTTTCCTGGTCGGCGGGCGGGGAGCCTCTGCGCCCTGTGGCGTGCGCTGACCGACCGGGTCCGGCTGAAACCGGACGAGACCGAGCAGGCCGAGGCCGTCATGACGCGGGCCGCGCGGGAGTGGCTCGCGCTGGACCAGAGCGACAGTCGTGCGATCCACGACGACCCCGACTACCTGCTGCACGGCGTCTCGGGGTAGGGGCCCCGCTGATCGTCAGTCGCCGACGCGGCGTGGGACGTAGCCGTTCGGTGCGCGAACCCAGACGCGGTAACCCAGCGGGACCTGCTGGTGGCGCGGCAGGCCCAAGGCGTTGAAGGAGACCGCGACGTCGTCGAAGACGAGGCCCGATCCCTCGCCGAACTGGACGTCCGGCATCGTGACCGTGACGAAGACCGGCGGTTCCTCGCCGGGGCCTAGGTTGACCGGTTGGAACGCCACCGCGGTGGTCGAGTCGAAGTTCACGTACCCGGCGTCGCCAGGGCGGTTCATCGTCACGCTCGACACTCTGAAGATGTGGTCGCCGTCGTCCGCCACGCCGGTGATGGTCACCGGCCACGGGCGGGGGTTGCGGATCGTCGTGCCGAACGTCATCCGGTCGCCCGGATAGAACGTGAAGACCAACTGCGTCCGCTCGGACTCCGTGCGGACCTCCGCCGCGCCGTCCTGCCACCATGAGCCGCCGTGGTCGAGCCGATGCGTGAGCGCGGTCGTCAGGTAGCCGGCGAACAGCACGAAAGTCACCAACGCGGCTACAAGACGCGGCCGACTCCGGAGGGGAAGCGCCCGCAGCAAGGTCATGGACGTGGTCAGCCGGTGATTTCGATCTTGGAAGATCCCCTGCTGGCGGCCACGAGCACGCTCTTCCGCAGTTCTTCGGCGTCCACCAGCTTCGCCGCCTTCATCCGCTGGCACTTTGCGCGAGCGGTGGCCTTCGGAATGCCGTCGCAATTGATGCTGAGCGCGTAACCAGCGAGGTCACTGGCCTGGGCCAGCCTCCGCTGGACCTCGGCGTCACGCACATAGTCCGCCGAACGGTCGGACGGACTCGGACCTGCCGCGATTGCCGGATCCACGGGCCCGGCGGCAGATGACGGCAAGAGACCGGGCAACGCGGCAACGCCAGCCACCCCCAGGGCGCAGAAACCAGCGATCAAGGCACCCAACACAACGGCGTTCCAGTTCCGGCGGGCCGCGTCTCGCGTCGCGACCGCGCCGATGGACGCCGCCAAGATGGTTGCGCGGGCGCCGATCTCTGCCGCCGCGATCTCGGGATCCTTGCCCGACCGCCGACGCTTTCGTGACATCGCCTGCCTCTCGACCGGGCAATGGTCGCATGTGGATGCAAAGGCAACAAAGCCAGCAGCGGCGTTACCTGCCCGCTGTCCACATCAACCGATGGCACTGATGATGGTGGCGACCTGGCGCCGGAGTAACTCCGCTTCCGCCGGGTCCAGGTTGACCCGGAGCGCGCAAGTCGCGGCGATCGCCGCGTCGTGCAACAAGCCAGGTGCCCACCAGGGCGCAGATCGGCGCGGCTCGACAGCCACCGTGACGGTGCGGGTTTCTCCTCGGATACATTGATCTCTCCGTCTACGGGAGGACGTTGCAATGGCGTTGGAAGCCGTCAACCCGCCGGAGATCGACGAGCCGCTGACTTACAGTCATGTCGTTGTCGCCACCGGGACCCGGATGGTGTTTGTTGCCGGGCAGGTGGCCGAGGACAGCGATGGGAACCTTGTCGGGCGCGGTGACATGGTGGCTCAGGCGCGGCAGGTTTTCGTCAACATCGGGCATGCGCTCGCGGCCGCTGGTGCTCGGCCCGATCAGGTGGCCAGGCTGACCATTTTCGTCGCCGACTACAAGCGCGAGCATCTGGCGCAGATCGAGCAGGGAAGGGTCGCGTTGTTCGGCGATCACAAGCCGACCGACACGCTGGTCGGGGTTGCCTCGCTGTCCAGCCCGGACTATCTCCTCGAGGTCGACGCCATCGCGGTCGTCGACGACGCGGAGCGACGTTGACCCGTGCGCCGTTACGGTGGGCGGCATGGTGCTCGACGAGCTGGCCGACCGCACGGTGCTGACCACCCGCGAGTACGCCACACCGGATCGGTTGAATGCCCGTATCGCGCTCTACGCGTACCAGGAGCCTCGGCACGATCTCGTCGGGTCCGCGGTGCGCCTGCTGCATCGCGCCCCTGGTCCGGTGTTGGACGTGGGTTGCGGGCCGGGGCATTACCGCGCCGCGTTGCGGGTAGATCGTCCGGACCGCGCCGCCATCGCGTGCGACCTGTCGATGGGCATGCTGCTGGTGGCCGGTTCGCCGGCGCTCGTCGCGGACGCGGCGGCGCTGCCCGTGCGCGACGCGTCGTGCGGTGCGGTGCTCGCGATGCACATGCTCTACCACGTGCCCGACCCGGAGGCCGGGGTCGCGGAATTGGCGCGGGTACGGGCTCCGGACGGCACGGTGCTGCTGTCGACCAACGGCGCGCGGGACAAGCGGCGGCCCCGCGACCTGCACGACGAGGTGGTGCGCGAACTCACCGGCGGACCGGCCAGGCGTCACCTGACGCGCCGGTTCAACCTCGAGGACGGCGAGCGGATGGCCCGGCGGCATTTCCGCACGGTCGAGCGGATCGACTTCGTCAGCACCATCGCGGTGCCCGATCCCGAGCCGGTCGTCCGTTGGCTCGGTTCGATGGGCGACGCGGCGCCGGCCCTACTCGGCGAGGTACGCGCACGGATCACCGCGATCATCGAACGCGAGGGCACCTTCCGCCTCGACGCGCACGCGGGCTTCCTGCTTTGTCGATGACCGGGCGTCAGTTCCGAGCGCCGTCGGTCGCGGCGATGACCACGCGGTTGCCGAGCGGTTCCGACAGGTCGACGTCGTACGGCACCGCGGCTACGCCGATCGCCAGGCACGGTTGGTCCTTCGCGGCCGGGGCGGGCGTCGAGACGACCTCGCCCACCGTGGTGAGGACGACCGTGGCCGCCGTCTCGGTGACCTCTACCCGGTAGCGCATCACCGGCTGGCTCGGGCAGTTGCTCTGGCCCGGCACCGCGTACCTGATCCGCCTGCCCTCGCGCGACAGTTGGTCCGGCCCGATCGTCACGGCGTCGTTCGGTTCGCCGTAGCGCCAGAACGCCTCCTTGGCCAGCGCCGGCCAGGCGACCGGCTCGATGAAGTCCGGCCCGTCGAACAGCCACGCCGGTAGGCGGAGCCGACCGCGGTCCGTGCCGAACTCCGCCGAGCCCAGCGTGATCGTCGTGATCCGGATCGGCGCGGGGCTCGCGTCCGGGGCGTTGGCCGGCTCGCCCTGCCCACGCACCAGCGCGAACGCCTCGTCCGGTCGCAGCGCCGGGAACGCGAACCGGCCGTCGGGCAGGTCCGCGGTGACGGTCGCCGGCGTCTCGGGCAGCGGCGCGGCCAGTTCGATCCGGCCGGTCATGAACGCCAGCTTGCCGTCGCCGCTGTTGAAGCCGGAGATCTCGGCGAGGCCGCCGCCGGTCACGATGATGGGGCGTGGCTTCTGGTCGACGGGGAACCCGTCCCAGTCCTGTGCGCCGCCAGGGGCGATCGGAGCGCCCAGGCCGGGTGCGACGTCGCCGACGGGTGTGCCTGGTTGGGCACAGGCGGCGAGCAGTGCGAGAGCGGCGATGGCCGCGCACACGGCGGGCGACACGCGTCGGGTCATACGTCATGTGACGTCGGCGCGCCCCAGTCGGGTTCCGTCGAGTTCGCGTCGCGCGGTCTGACCGATCCCAAGGGCGCTCCGGCCTCCGATCGTGCGCGTGCCCCGCGGAGGATGGCGGTGACCTCGTCGAGGACCGCGGTCGGTGGCTTCGTGGCGTCGACGATGTGGGTCGCGCGGGTCTTCTGGGGCACCACCAGGCGGCGGTGAGCGGGCAGCAGCGTGCGGGACAGGTACGGCTCCCGGTTCTCCTCCGCCCACGCGCGCAGCGCGCGGCGGCGGAGCAGTTCTTCCTCCGGCAGGTCGAGGTACACCCGGACCTCGAACGTCGACGCGATCTCCGAGTCGTGCAGCGCCAGATGGCCCACGAGGGCGCAGATCGGGCGGGGTTCGACCACCAGCGTCGTAATGCCGGCGGCGCGGCTTTCGCGGGAGCGTGCCGACACCGCGGTCGGCCGGCCCGCGCGCAGGTCCGCGAGGTGGGTGCGCAGGTCGTCCCAGCGCCACAGCGACGGGTCGTCCCAGTCCCCGACGACGCGGCCCGCGGCTGCCAGGGCCGCGCGGCCGAGGACTAGGTCGTCCAGCGACAGCACCGACAGGGAGCCGCCGAAGCGGGCCGACAACGTCGCCGCGAGCGTTGTCTTGCCGCTTCCGGTGCCGCCGGTGATTGCGACGAACAGGGTCACGCCCGGACGATAGCCCCGGCGGCGTTGGAAGAGGCAGCTAGGATCCACCTCCCTGACTAGAGGAGATGATCGGCCGGCTATGGGTGACCAACTGACCGTGATGCGATTCGACGAAGCCGGTAAGCCTGGCACCGATCTGCCGGTCGATGTGGTGGCTGCCAGGTTGCGCGAGCTGTTCGTCGACGATCCACAGTTGGATCTGCCGATGGCGGAGGGCGACATTGTCGAACTCGAGCGGATGGGCGAACGGGCCAGTTTCGACGGGTACGTCTACGTCGGCGCCAACGGCATACAGCGAGTTGTCACCGAGTTCACCGACCACTCGTACGGTGAGCGGGTGCACCAGTTCCGGGACGAGATCACGCCCGTGCTGGACGTGTTGCTCGCCCTCGCGCGCGAGACGGATGCGCGCCTGTTCGACGTGGCTGATCCCGACCAGTCCAACCTGGCGAGGTCGCGGGCACTCGACCTGCTCGCACCTGTCGATCCACCTGACTTTGGCTGACCGCCGACTTGTGGGCTCTGGCAGACGTAGTTCACTTGCCACCCGGGATCGGCTTGCCGCTGGTCGCGCGATGCGGGCCACGGGCGGGTCGCAACGCGAGTGCGGGCGCGGCCGACAGCGGCCTGGCACCGGCAAGCTGTGTCGCAGCCAGAGGCGAACCGCCTCTACGAGGCAAACTGGGTCGGCGCCCCGCGAGACCGCGACCCGTGCTCTGGCCTCAATGGCCGGGCCCAGCCGCGCCAGCGGAGGAGCCGCCTTACAAAAACCCGTCCTCCACCTGTTCGACAATCAAGCTCCACCAGTGGTCATCATCTTCGAAAGCGGCAGCGTCCCGGTGTCGTAGCCAAGCGCGAAAGTCGTCGACAAGAGCGCTCTCCTGCTCCTCACCCAGGTCCCGGCCATATTCACAAAGGGCCTGATACAGCCCTAGGAAATCCACGAAGTGGCCCACGTTCGAGTTCACGAACCTGAAGATGTCCTGCTGCGGGTTGATGGACCACACCGCATCGTTGCCGGCTTCCACGACCAGCGTGGTGCCGTAGTCGTCACCTATCACCAGAAAGTCGGTGTCGCGGAACCGCAACGGCACGAGCAGGCGCTCATCTCGATTGAGGGTCACCTCAAGCGGGCACTCCGCGGGAAACCCCACACCCGTCAGAAAGTGCGAGGTATAAATCCCGACGGGTCGTCCTTCCACCGAAGACTCGGCGACGGGGACGAGCCGGTTCCCCCACCACCGGCGCGCGTCCCACCCTTCCAATGCTCCGGCCGCGTACCTCTCTGTTCCACTCACAGCGGCCAGTCTGGCAGTAAAAGTTCGATCGCACGCCTGGCGTCGCTGGACGCCCGGCCTCGCGGCGCCGGAGGCGTTCGCCGCAGCGTCCGTCACCACGTGCCCGGCCGCGGCCAGGGCCGCGCGGCCGACGCAGAGACGGCGCCGTCGTGAGCGTTGTCCTGCTGCTTCCGGTGCCGCCGGTGATGGCGACCAACAGGGCCACCGCGGCGGCACCGGAAAACGACAGCTAGATCAGCGACAAGGCGCGGTCGCTGACGAAGCAGGACAGGCCGAACTGGGCCGCTCGCCGGCGGGCGAACTCGCTCAGGCCCTCCGTGTCCGCGTAGTCCAACGCGTACAGGTCGACGTCGTACTGCAGCAGCTGCTCCGCCACCTGCGCGTGGTGCTCCAGGACGTCCGGCGGCCACGGGCCGTAGCCGTCGTCCGTCCACCGGGCCGAGAACGACTCGAACAGGATGCCGTCGACGAACTCCGTCAGCCGCGGGAGGAGGCCGAAGCCGCGGTTGGCGAGGAGGTACCGCGGTTTGGCCTCCTCCCTGATCGCGGCGATCAGCGCCAGCAGATGGGGCAGATCCTCCGGGTACGTGAACTCCACGTTGAGCGTGTCCAGGAACAGCCCGGTGAACCCCGCCGCCATCTCCGCGCGCGCCTGGCCGACCACGTGGTCCACCCAGCCCGGGTGTCCGACGTGGACGAACGCGCCGCCCCAGTCCGGGTTGCGCTCCTCCCGCTGCCACGGTGCCGGCGGGCCCTGGTCCTCCGACAGCGACAGGTAGCCCATCGGCTCGGTGCCTCGGGCGCGCAGGCTCTCCAGTTCCGCGGCGGAATAGAACTCCGACTGGAGCACGACCCGGGGGTAGCGGGCCAGCGCGTCCAGCTGGCCGGCGCCGTAGTAGAAGCCGATCGCGTCGTCGTGGCTCATCGCGCCGACCATTCCCGGTACCAGGCGATCGTGCGGCGCACGCCCTCCTCGAGGTCGACCGACGGCGCGAAGCCGGTCAGCGACCGCAGGAGCCCGAGGTCCGGGCGGCGGCGCGCCACCGAGCCCGGCGGGGCCGGCACCGGCTCCAGCGCCGCCTCGCCGGACGTCAGCCGCAGCACCAGCTTCGCCAGGTCCGCGATGTTCGTCTCCTGCGTGTCGTCTCCGATGTGGACGATCTGACCGAAGGCCGCGGGCGTGGCCATCAGGCGCAGCATCGCGTCGACCGCGTCGTCGACGTAGCAGAACGCCCGGAACTGGTCGGCGCCCCACACCCGGAACGGGTCCTCGCCCGCGAACGAGCGCATCGCCATCTCCGGAATGACGTGGTCGGCGCCCATCCGCGGCCCGTACACGTTGTGGAACCGGCCGACGACCGCCGCGAAGCCCTTGTCCCGGGCGGCGTGCAGGAAACCGGCCTCACCGAGGAGCTTGCTGATGGCGTACGCGAACCGCGGCGCGGTCACGTCGCGCACCATGACGGGGACGTCCTCGGTGGTCGGCACGGGCACGATCCCGGCATCGACGCCGCCCGCGTAGACCTCGCTGGTCGAGGAGAAGAACACCTTCTCGCCCGGCTGCAGCCAGTCGAGCGCGTGCAGGGCGACGAGCGCGTTGACCCGGATCGTCCGGTACGGGTCGCGCTCCACGTTGCGCACGCCGACGACGGCGGCCAGCACGTAGATCTGGTCCCAGCCGTGCGGCAGCGCGGCCCACGCGGCCGGGTCGGTGAGGTCCGCCGACCGGATCGAGGCGCCCGGTTGTGCGCGGACCGCGTCGAGCTCCTGGTCGTCGCGGCCCCGCGAGAAGTCGTCGACGATCGTCACGCGGTGTCCGTCGGCGAGCAGCCGGCGGGCCAGGTGCAGGCCGATGAAGCCCGCACCGCCGAGCAGCAGCACGTTCATGCGGTCACCCCGGCGCGGCCGACGTAGCCCAGCCCGGCGTACTGCACACCGGCCGCCGTGATGGCGTCCTCGTCCAGGATCCGCCACGAGTCGTAGATGACCGCCGGCCGGTTGGCGCCCAGCACCGAGTCGATCTGGATCGCCCGGTAGTCCGGGTGGTCGTTGATGACCAGCACCGCGTCCGACTCGCTGAACGCCTTGTCGAGGCTGACCGGCAGGCCGCCGTACTGGCGGATGACGTCGTCGGTGACCATCGGGTCGTGGCCGAGCACGGTCAGCCCGGCCTCGGCGAAGACCGGCATCATCGTGGCGATCGGGGTGCCGCGCATGTCGTCGGTGGGCGGCCAGCCCTTGTAGGCCCAGCCGAGCACGGCCAGCCGCGCGCCCTGGGTCGAGCCGCGGACCGCGCGGATCCGGTCGACGACGGTGCGGGCCACGTGCGGCGGCAGGAACTCGTTGAGCGCGCGGGCGCGGCCGACGAGGAACGGCTCCTCGTCGCCGGCCGAGTCGATCATGATGTACGGGTCCTTCGACAGGCAGCCGCCGCCGACGTACCCGGGCTTCGCGAGGTCCGGTCGCGGGTAGTCGAGGTTCGCCGCGCGGATCACCTCGAGTGGGTCGAGCCCGTGCCGCTCGGAGATCAGGGCGATCTCGTTGCCGTACGAGTAGATCAGGTCGGTGTGGCAGTTGTTGGAGAGCTTCACCATCTCGGCGGTCTCCAGGCTGGACACCGGCACCAGCTCGTGTGCCAGGCCGGCGAAGAAGGTCAGGCCCGCCTCGCGGGAGACCTCGTCGAGCCCGCCGACCACCTGCGGCAGCTCGACCAGCTCGCGCAGCGCCTGCCCCTGGATCGTCCGCTCGGGCGCCATCACCAGCCGCACGTCGTCGCCCCAGGCCTCGCGCAGGGCCGGCAGCACGACCCGCCGGCTGGTGCCGACCGGCACGGTGCTGCGGACGACCACCAGGGTGCCCGGCGCGCACTGCTCGGCGACGAACCGCGCCGCGGCGGCGAGGTTGGTGAGGTTGGGGCGGTGGGTCTGCTCGTCCACCGGCGTGGAGACCGAGATGACCGCGACGTCCACACCGGACTTCGGGAGGTCCGCGGCGACGAAGATGTTCGTGCCCACGTGCTCGCGGAAGGCCTCCGCCACCCCGGGTTCGAAGATGTGCGGCTTGCCGCTGTTGAGTAGGTCGATGACGGCGGGCTGCACGTCCACCCCGTGGACGGTGAAACCCTTGTTGGCGAGGGCGGCGGTCAGGGTCAGGCCGACGTAGCCCATCCCGACGACACCAACAGACGTGGGCATTGGAGTTCCTCCGAACTAGATCCGGTCGAGTTCGCGGACGGTGACGCAGCCGGCGAATCGCTCGGCGGCGTACCTGTCCCGCGCGGTGCGGACGTTGTCGCGGCGGGCGGCATAGTCGACGGCGAGCACGAGCTTGCCGGCGGCGCGCAGGGCCCGCGTTTCGGCCAGGTTCTCCGTGCACCAGCTCTCGGTGCACGGCTCGTCGGTCGCGAGGAAGAACAGCTCTTCCATCCCGATCCCGTCGATGGCCGCGGTGTAGCCGGGCTGCCTACGCAGCTCGGGCGAGTTCTGCGGGAAGATGCCGAACGCAGGGGCGCGTTCCTTGGCGTACGTGCTGATGCGCACGATGAGGTCGGCCATGCGCCGGGCCAGGCTCTCCCGGCTCTCGCCGGGCACCAGCTTCAGGTCGATCTCCTCGTACGCGAGTGGTGTGTCGAGGTAGACGCCGTCGAACCCGGCCTTCAGCGCCTGGTCGATCCGGGGCCGGACGGCGATCTCCCACCAGCGCTCCTCCCAGAAGCGCACGAAGTGCTCCTCCGGCCAGTCCTCCCACCGGTTGAGCTCGAGACCGGCGTCGACGGTCCCGCGATATTCGGGCCGGAAGTTCTCGATGCTGCCGATCTCGAAGTAGGCCAGGACGCGCTTGCCGGACGCGCGGACGGCCTTGATCTCGTCGGCCGTGAACCAGTCCGACCTGGCGTCGCGGGCCAGGTCGACGACGGCCAGGTCACCGGGTGCCCGGGCGATGGCGTCGAGCTTGCCGCCGTCGTACCCCTGGAGCTGGTAGAGCCAGGTTTTCACCGACGTCCAGGACCGCGGCCGGCGCGGTGCGCCGGACGACCGTGGCGACGGTTGCGACCCCAGGCCGGCGACCCCGTCGGCCGGGTCAGGCGACGCCGGCACGGCGCCCCCGGAAGGCGACGGGATCGCCGGCGTTTCCGGCCCGCCGGAGCACGCCGGCACCGCCGCGGCGAGCAGACACACCCACAGCGATGCCAGCATGCGACGGCCCCACATGGTCAGTTGCCACCGACCCCGGCCCACACGTCCGACAGCGCGTCGCCGAGGGTGTGCGCCGGCTGCCAGCCGAGCACGGCCTGGGAGCGGGAGATGTCGCCGAGCATCCAGTCGACGGCGACCGACCGGGCCGGCCCGAGGCCACGCTCGCGGATCTCGCCGGACCACCCGGCCACCTTCGCGAGCACCTCGACGGCCTCGCGGCAGGTGACCGCCGTGCCGCTCGCGACGTTGAAGACGCGAACCCGCGGGTCGGTCACCAGCACGGCGGCCGCTACGGCAGCCGCCGCGTCGCGGACGTCGACGAAGTCGCGGTGCGCGCCGAGCGACGCGAGCGTGACGTGGTCGGCACCGTCGCGCGCGGCGGCGTGGATCAGCGCGGCGGCCCGGCCGAGCAGGTTGTCCGGGTGCATGCCGGCGCCGACGGGGTTGAACACCCGCAGCGTCACGCCGTCGACCCGGCCCGCCGCCGTGGCGAGGCCGAGCAGGCGGGTCGCGGCGAGGTGGGTCACGCCGTACTCGCTGACCGGTTCGCACGGGTCGGTCTCCGCGACCGCGGCGCCGTGCGGGACCACGCCGTACTCACTCGCGGAACCGAGCCGGACCAGCCGGGCGCCGGGTGCGGCCGTGGCGACCGCCTCGACGAGCTTCGCCGTGACGAGCGTGTTGGCCGCGGTGAGGTCGTGCCCGGTGCCGCTGAGGCGGCCGGTGCAGTTCACCACCGCGTCCGGCGCGGCGGCGCGGACCAGGTCGGTCAGCGCGTCGACGCCGCCGTCGACGAGGTCGTGGCGGGCGCGCCCGGGGCAGTCGACCGCGGTCACCCGCGCGTCGGCCGCCAGCACCCGGCGGACGTGACCCCCGAGGAACCCGGACGCGCCGAAGAGCAGGACCCTCATGCGGCCGCCGCCCGGGTGCGCGCCGGCAGCAGCATCGGCTCCAGCTCGCCGAACGTGCGGTTGGCCTCGTCGTAGTCCTCGGGCCGCCCGATGTCGAGCCAGAAGCCGTCGAACGCGTACGTCGACGGGAACGCGCCCTGGTTCATCAGGTCGGTGATGAGCTGGTCGAAGCCGAACGACAGGCCGGCCGGGTACGGCAGCAGCGTGCTCCGGGACATGCCGTAGACGCCCATGCTGACCGGGTAGCGATAGGTCGGCTTCTCGGTGAACCCGACGATCTTGCCGCTCTCCAGGCCGAGCACCCCAAAGTCGATCTTCACCGTCCGGGTGAAGGTCGCCACCGTGAGCGGTGCGCCCGAGGCGGTGTGCCGGTCGATCAGTCCCCGGTAGTCGAGGTCGGTGAGTACGTCGCCGTTCATCACGAGGAACTGCTCCGGTAGTCGGTCGGTCATGCCGAACAGCGGCCCGACCGTCGACAGTGGAATCGTCTCCTCGACGTAGTCCACCCGCAGGCCCCAGCGCGCCCCGTCCGCGACGAACGCGCGGATGAGCTCACCGAGATGGTTGATGGCGATGGTCACCGAGCGGAAGCCCTGGTCCGCCAGCTGTTGCAGGATGATCTCCAGGATCGCGTAGCGGTCGCCGATCGGGACCAGTGGCTTCGGCAGCGCCGTGGTGTACGGCCGCAGCCGCACACCCTTGCCACCAGCAAGGATCACCGCGTGCATGTCTTCCCCCCAGGATTCTCAGCGGTAACGGGAGACCTGGCCCAGCACCGGCGTCAGACCCACGAGCAGGAGGATCTGCAGCAGTACGGCGCTGCCCAGGTAGAACACGGTCGAGGGAACGTCGGGGGACGTCCCGAGTACGTACGGCGCGCCCAGGCTGGCCGCGACGGCCACCGCGAGACCGCCGCACAGCCACCCGTAGCGCAGGTGGTTGGCGAGCACGAAAGCCGTGAGGTACGCACCGGCCATCAGCACCTGAGCGCCTGCCATCGCGAGGACGGCGGTGCTGAGCCGGTCGTTCGTCCACAGCAGAGCGACGAGCGCCGCCGAGAACAGGGCCGTGGTCAGCCAGCAGGCGACCACGTTGCCGGCGAGCAGCAGCCAGACGCGCCGGTGGAAATCGCGTGGGTAGCGGACCCGGGTGAGCAGCCGCCTGGCCTCCTCCGTGAAGCGGCGGGCCCGCCACTCCACGACGCCCATCGTCACGATGAGCCCGAGGCCGACCACGACGACGTCGACCTGCGACAGCAGGTACGGCGCCTGCGCGTGCAGCAGGAACGCCGCCGCGAGCGCGTTGTAGAGCAGGATCCAGGCCAGCGCGCCGACCCGGCCCCGGAACAGCCCGCGGAAGCCGCCGACCACGGAGATCGTGCGGCCCACGCCGGCCCGCCACGACCGCCACACCCCGAACAGCAGGGCGGCCGTGACACAGGCGGCCACGGCGATCAGCGCCCAGCCGAGCGTGACCTCCTCGAGCACGTACGCGACGCCCACCGCGGCGGCCGGGGCGACCAGCACGGCGAGCCAGACCTCGAGGCGGTAGAAGACCA
Organism: Asanoa sp. NPDC050611; assembly: GCF_040654855.1. Lineage (NCBI taxonomy): Bacteria > Bacillati > Actinomycetota > Actinomycetes > Micromonosporales > Micromonosporaceae > Asanoa > Asanoa sp. NPDC050611. The sequence continues at coordinate 1,049 of NZ_JBFAIU010000179.1, read as the reverse complement.
GGATGGTGCTGGCCATCTGGTACGCCATCACGCCCGGCACCAGCGCCGCGGCGATCAGCCCACCGCCGACCACCATCGTCACGCCGACACCGGCGAGCCCGGCCACCACCAGCCCGAGCAGCGTCGACCAGGCCAGCACCCGACCCGCGGTGCGCTGGTCGTCGACGTTGAGGCACTGGTAGGCGAGCCAGGTCGCGCCCGCCGCCCAGACCCAGCCCAGCGCGCCGGCCACCACGAGGGCGAACAGCAGGGGCCGGGGCGCGATGATCGCGGCCACGGCCGGGAACAGCGCACCGGGCAACAGGTAGAGCGGCCCGTGGAAGATCTCCCGGGCGGCCCGCGCGAGGTCGCGGACCGGCGGGCCGACAGGCCGCAGCCGGCGCACCCCACCGCCGGCGCGGCGGAACACCGCGTCGGCGAGGTCGAACACGTCGGTGTAGCCGAACACCGCCCGCGCCGCCCGGTCGGTCACCCCGTCGGCCTCGAGCAGCGCGGCGACCTGCAGGGCGTCGACCGCTTCCTTGGCCGTCTCACGGACCCGGTCGACGAGGTCGTCGAGCGGGTCGCCGGAGCGCGGCCTGGTGCCCGTCTCCGCGGTCACCACCATCCCGGACGTGATGGCGATGGTCGCGTCGGCGGCGTACGACCGGGCGGCGGCCATGATGGGCGCGCGCGGGCCCGCGGTCAGGGTCATGCGGCCCGCTCCTCGGACTCGACGGCTTCCTGGGCCACGCGGCCGACGTAGCGTTCGATCGCCGCCCGGCCCACGTACACCTTGTCGGCCTCGACGGGCGGTCTGTCGGTGAGCTCCTTGGCCACCCGGCCGACGTAACGGGAGACGGCCACGCGGCCCACGTACACGACGTCCGCGGGTGCCGCGGCCGGCTCGGCGGTGAGCTCGGGGTTCGAGAGCCGCTCGTAGAGGTTGCGGTAGGCGTCCAGCGACTGGGCCAGCGCCCTGCGCCTGCTGGACGGCGGCCGGGGCGGCGCCGAGCGGCACCGGTCGCTGCGCGCCGTGCTCGGTTGGAGCGACGAGCTGCTCGACGACG
>NZ_JBFAIU010000178.1:0-15433 GCF_040654855.1 Asanoa sp. NPDC050611 | reverse complement strand
CGGTCGCCGAGCCGTTCGCGCATCAGCCGGACGGAGCGGATCTCCTGTGCGGGTTCCAGCACGCCGTTCTTGAACTTGGTGTGCGGTGGCCCGCCGGGCCACCGCAGGCGAGGACAGGCAACCAGGAGGAGACCACCATGACGGAGTACCTGATCACCTTCAACGACGAATGGGTGCCCGACCACACGGCGGAGGAGTTGCGTGCGAAGGGTGCGGCAGCGAGGGTCGTGATCGACGAGATGCTGGCCGAGGATGTGCTGATCTTCACCAACGGCGGGCTCGACCGGTCCACCGCGGTGTGCAGTGTCGAGTCGGTCGACGGCAAGGCGGTCTTCTCCGACGGGCCCTATGTCGAGACCAAGGAGCACCTCGGCGGGTTCGCCGTCGTGGACGTGGCCGACGACGACGCGGCGCGGTACTGGGCCGGGCGGATCGCGACCGCGCTCGACTGGCCGCAGGAGGTGCACCGGTTCCGGGGGCCCGGGCCAGGCTCGGCGCCTACTCGGCCTGGCGCCGCAGTGAATAGGTGACGCCGTAGAGGCGGTGCGGCTCGTTCGGGAAGTACGTGGCGCTGCGGTCGTAGCATTGCCAGCCCGCGGCCCCCGCGCGGTTGAGGTGGCGCATGTCGTTGAAGCGCTCGTCCGTGCCCCAGCGCTGTGCGCCGCCGACGTGGTGGAAGGTGGCGTTCCAGTCCATGAACTGGTCGCCACCGTAGGTGCCGGCTGCCCGGTACTCGAGCCGGGCGTACTCCCAATTGGTCACATCGAAGATTCTGCCGGTCGGCGGTCGATGCGGGCCAGCGCCTGGAGGGAGTAGCCGAGCAGCAGCAGGCCTTCCGCGATGCCCACCACCAGGCTCGGCTCCGTGTCCGATGCGAGCCCGACGACCAGGCCCACGAGCGCGACCAGGCACGTCGCCACCGCGAGCGGGCGCAGCAGCGGGTCGCCGAGCACCGGGGCCAGCGGCACGAAGTGCACGCCGACCACGAACGCGACCCAGACCGGGATGTAGTCCGGCTGGCCGAGGCGGCCGAGCAGGACCGCGCCGATGAAGATCACCGCGAACTCGATGCCCACGATGATCCCGTATCGGCGGCTCGCGGCGCGGTCCCGCATCGCCGAGCCCTCGGCCGGCGCGCGCAGGCCGATGGCCAGCCCGGCGACGGCGACCAGGAGCGAGACCACGCTGCCCGCGGTGAGCCAGCCCGACGACCCGCCGGCCTGCGCCCAGCCGAACCACGCCGCGGCGAAGAAGCCCAGGAACAGCGCCGTGAAGCCGGCGTCCCGGCGGGTCCGTGGTCTCATGATCATGAAACCTAGCGTGCGGCCAGGGTGCACTCAACCGCGGGCTCCGGCGGGACCGCGGCCGGGCGGCGGGTCGACAGCCAGCAGCCCGCGATGATCAGCACGAAGCCGAGGACCGTGCTCACCCGCAGCGGCTCGTCGAGGATGGCCACCCCGAGCAGGACCGCGACGACCGGGTTCGCGTACGTGACGAGCCCCGCCCGGCTCGGTCCGGCCTCGCCGATCAGCCGGTAGAAGGCGAGCAGCGCGACCGCGGTGCAGAGCAGGCCGAGCGCGCCGAGGGCCGCCCACGAGCCGCCGCTGACCGGCGCGGACGGCAGCGAGAACGCCGCGAACGGCGCCAGCACCAGCGTCGCCACCGTCGTGGTGCCCGCGACCAGCGCGGTCGGCGGGACATCGGCGGCGCGGCGTTGCACGTACACCGTGGCCAGCGCGTAGAGCAGCGTCGCCAGCAGGATCATGCCCGCGCCGAGCAGGCCCCACCGGTCGCCGGAGACGTCGAGCCCGACCAGGACCGCGACCCCGACCAGCCCCAGCGCCAGGCCGGTCCAGCCGAGCGCCGTGAGCGGCTCCGCGCGCAGCATGAGCAGGGCGATCAGCACCGGCTCGATGGCGATCAGCAGGCCGGTCAGCGACGAGCTGATGTGCACCTCGCCGTAGGTGATCAGCAGGAACGGCCCGACGATGTGGATGAGCCCGAGGGTCACCACGGGCACGACGTGGCGGCGCAGCGACGACAGCGTGCCCTGCGCGGCGGCGACCGGCACGAGCACGAGGGCGGCGATCGCGACCCGGCCGAACACGACCATCATCGGCGACAGCTCGTCGATGGCGATCTTGATCAGCAGGTACGGGATGCCCCAGAGCACGGCGACGACAGCGAAGAGGATCCAGGCTCGACGATTCACATACAGAGCCTCACCCCGTACCGTATTCAGCGGTAGTGATGATTTGGGTTGTTCGTGTTAAGGAAATCTGATGATCGACGTGCAGCGTCTCCGGGTCTTCCGTGAGGTCGCCCGGCAGGGCAGCTTCAACCGCGCCGCGGCCGCGCTGCGGCTCACCCCGTCCGCCGTCTCGCAGCAGATCAGCGCGCTGGAGCGCTCGCTGGGCACGAGCGTGGTCTGCCGCAGCACCCGCGGCGTCGAGATCACCGACGCCGGCCGCGTGCTGGTCGACGCGGCCGACACGATCGCCGCGGAGCTCGCCTGCGCGGAGCGGGAGATCGCCCGGCTCGGCGCCGCCGGCCCGCGGCTGACCGTGGCCACCTTCGCCAGCGGCGGCCAGCGGCTCCTGCCCGGCGCCCTCATCCGGTTCCGCGCGGCGCATCCGGAGGTGTCGCTGACCGTGCTGGAGAGCGAGCCCGACGACAGCCTCCTCCAGGTGCGCTCTGGCGCCGCCGACCTCGCGCTGACCTACCACTTCGAAGGCGGGCCGCCGGTGCGCCCCGACGACCGCTCCGGCCTGACCTGGGTCCCGCTGCTCGAGGATCCGATGTGGATCGTCCTGCCGGCCGGCCACCGCCTCGCCGCCCGCGACGAGGTCGCGATGGCGGAGCTGCGCGGCGAGCGCTGGGTGCAGGGCTGCCTGTCGGCCACCGACATGCTCGACCACTACGCCGGGCTGGCCGGCTTCGAGGTCGAGGTCGCCTGCCGGGGCACCGACTACGTGTTCGCGCAGTCGCTGGTCCGGGTCGGTGTCGGCATCAGCCTCGTGCCGCACACCGCGCTGACCGCCGACGCCGACGGGCTCGCGATGGTGCCGCTGGAGCCGCCGCGCCCCGCCCGGCACATCGGCGTGGCCGTCGCGCGGCGCCGCGCGCAGGACCCGGCGACCCGGGCCCTCGTCGACGCGCTGTCCCAGGAAGTAGGAGTGCCCTCCCGGATCGCGGGATGATCGGCGTACGGTCATCCGCATGGCCGCCGTCTACACCCACGGACACCACGAGTCCGTGCTGCGCTCCCACCGCTGGCGCACCGCCGAGAACTCCGCCGCCTACCTGCTGCCGGCGTTGACTCCGCAGGCGCGCCTGCTCGACGTCGGCTGCGGGCCGGGCACGATCACCGCGGACCTCGCCGAGCGGGTGGCAACGGTGACCGCCGTCGAGACGGCGCCCGCGGTGCTCGACGCCGCCCGTGCGGTCGCCGCCGAGCGCGGCCTGGCCATCGAGTTCGCCGTCGACGACGTCAACGCGCTCAGCTTCGCCGACGACATGTTCGACGTCGTGCACGCCCACCAGGTGCTGCAGCACCTCGCCGACCCGGTGACCGCGCTGCGCGAGATGGCCCGCGTCGGCCGGCCCGGCGGCGTGGTCGCGGCCCGCGACGCCGACTACGGCGCGTTCACCTGGTGGCCCGACGTCCCCGCGTTGTCCGACTGGCAGGACCTCTACCGCCGGGTGGCCCGGGCCAACGGCGGTGAGCCCGACGCCGGCCGCCGCCTGCTCTCCTGGGCCCGCGCGGCCGGCCTCGAAGCGACGGCCACGGCCTCGACCTGGTGTTTCGCGACGCCGGAGGACCGGGCGTGGTGGGCGGCGGGGTGGGCCGAACGGGTGACCAGCTCCGCACTGGGTGAGCGGGCGGTCGCACTCGGCATCGCCGACCAGGCCGACCTGGCCCGCATCGCCGACGGCTGGCACGAGTGGGCGGCCGCCGAGGACGGCTGGTTCCTCGTGCCGCACGGCGAAATCATCTGCCGGATCACGCCGTAGCCCGGGTCTGGCGGAAGCAGTAGTACAGCGCGATGGCCGCGTGGGCCGCGAGCGTCGCCGGCGCGCTGAACACCGCGATCACCATCGTCAGCGCGTAGAGCGCCAGCCCGACGACGCTGAACCGCAGGATCGACCCGCGCACCGCGACCGCGTCGACACCTGCCGCGAGCAGGGCCGGATGTCGCCCGATGTAGCCGAACAGCGCCGCGAACGCCACGGACATGCCCAGCGCCACCCCGGAGTAGACCAGCGCCGCGGTCCGGGCCCGCGCGCCGCCGGCGGTCAGGTACTCCGCGAACAGCGAGGTCGTGAACGGGATCGCCGCGACCAGCATGAGCAGCAGCAGGTTGAGGAAGAGCACGATCCGGTCGACCCGACCGAGCAGTTCGAACACGGCGTGGTGGTTGACCCAGATGATGCCCACGACCAGAAAGCTCGTCACGTACGCGGCGTACGAGGGCCATTCGTGTCCGAGCGCGTCGGCCAGTGATCCTTCGAGGGTCGCGCGCACCGGAACCCGCAGGTCCAGCACCAGCAGCGTCACGGCGATGGCCAGCACACCGTCGCTGAACGCCGCGGTGCGCCCGGTCTCGCTCACCTGATCAGTATCAGTCCGCTACGGATCGTGATCAGTGTTTTGTGGAGACTCCACAATCAGTTGGCCACGCCATGCGCGAGGTGGTGCGTTGGTGTACCGGAGGGTAATCGGGCAGGGTAAGGGCAGGTGCAGGCGGCGGCTCGAGATCCGGACGTCGCCTTATGCGCATGCGTAGTAGGAGGCTCAGCCGGTGTTCAGTCGTGTCGCCATCGTCAACCGTGGTGAGGCCGCGATGCGGCTCATCCACGCCGTCCGGGAGCTGTCGGCGGAAACCGGTGAGCGGATCGAGACGATCGCGCTCTACACCGACGCCGACCGCAACGCGACCTTCGTCCGGGCCGCCGACATCGCGTACCCGCTGGGCCCGGCGTCGGCCCGGCCGTACCTCGACCACATCGCGCTCGAACGCGCGCTCGTCGAGACCCGCGCCGACGCGGCCTGGGTGGGCTGGGGCTTCGTCGCCGAGGACCCGGCGTTCGCCGAGCTGTGCGAGAAGCTCGGCGTCACGTTCGTCGGCCCGAGCGCCGAGGCGATGCGCAAGCTCGGCGACAAGATCGGCGCGAAGCTGATCGCCGAGGAGGTCGGCGTCCCGGTCGCACCGTGGAGCCGCGGCGAGGTGGCCACCCTGGCCGACGCGCTGGAGGCGGGGGAGCGGATCGGCTACCCGCTGATGCTCAAGGCCACCGCGGGCGGCGGCGGGCGCGGCATCCGCAAGGTCGCGTCCGGTGACGAGCTGGCCGAGGCGTACGAGCGGACCAGCTCCGAGGCCCTGCGCGCATTCGGCTCCGGCGTGGTCTTCCTGGAGCGCCTGGTCACCGGCTCCCGGCACGTCGAGGTGCAGGTCATCGCCGACGGGCAGGGCACCGCGTGGGCGCTGGGCGTGCGCGACTGCTCGGTGCAGCGCCGCAACCAGAAGATCATCGAGGAGTCCGCGTCGCCGGTCCTCGCCCCGCAGCAGGCCGCCGAGCTGAAGACCGCCGCCGAGCGGCTCGCCGTGGCCGTCGGCTACCGCGGCGCCTGCACCGTCGAGTTCCTCTACCACCCGGGCGAGAAGCTGTTCGCGTTCCTCGAGGTCAACACCCGCCTCCAGGTCGAGCACCCGATCACCGAGATCACCACCGGCACCGACCTGGTCCGGCTGCAGCTGCACGTGGCCGCCGGCGGCCGGCTCGACGGCGAGCAGCCCGGTGAGCTGGGGCACGCCATCGAGGCGCGGCTCAACGCCGAGGACCCCGACCGCGACTTCGCGCCCGCGCCCGGCCGCATCGCCCGCCTGGTGCTGCCCGCCGGCCCCGGCATCCGGGTCGACACCGGCGTGAGCGAGGGCGACACGATCCCCGCCGACTTCGACTCGATGATCGCCAAGATCATCGCGTACGGGCGGGACCGCGAGCAGGCGCTGGGCCGGCTGCGGCGCGCGATGGCCGAGACCACGGTGATCATCGAGGGCGGCGCGACCAACAAGAGCTTCGTGCTCGACCTGCTCGACCAGTCCGAGGTCATCGACGCCAGCGCCGACACCGGCTGGATCGACCGGGTCCGCGCCGAGGGCCGGCTGGTCAGCCACCGGCACTCCGCGGTCGCCCTGGCCGCCGCCGCGATCGAGGCGTACGAGGACGAGGAGGAGGTCAGCCGCTCCCGGCTGCTGGCCACCGCGCACGGCGGCCGCCCGCAGGTGCACCACGACCCGGGCCGCCCGCTCGACCTCAAGCTGCGCGGCGCCGGCTACCGGGTCGCCGTCGCGCGGGCCGGTGCCAAGCGCTTCCGGGTCGGCATCGGCGACGAGGTCGCCGACGTCGAGCTCGACCGGTTCGACGCGTACAACGGTCAGATCGTCGTCAACGGCAACCGCTTCCGGCTGGTCTCCGCGACCCACGGGCCGGTCCACCTGGTCGAGGTCGACGGGGTCACGCACCGGATCAGCCGCGACGAGGGTGGTGTCGTCCGCTCCCCGGCTCCCGCGCTGGTCGTCGCCACGCCGCTGTCGGTCGGTGACGAGGTCGAGGCCGGCGCGCCGATCCTCGTCCTCGAAAGCATGAAGATGGAGACGGTGCTGCGCGCGCCGTTCCGCGCCCGGGTCCGCGAGTGCCCGGTGTCCGTCGGCAGCCAGGTCGAGACCGGCGCGCCGCTGATGCGCCTGGAGCCGCTGGGCGGCGAGGAGGCGGCCGCGGCCGCGGAGGCGACCGTCGAGATCGAGCTGCCGGGCCCCGCGCCCGACGGCACACCGGCCGAGCGCGCTGCCCGCGGCCTGCACGACCTGCGCGGCCTGCTGCTCGGCTACGACGGCGACGTCCGCGACCACCGGCGGGTGCTGGCGGGCTATCTGACCGCGCGGGCCGACCTCGGCGGGCAGCCGAGCGCCGGCGAGCTCGAACTGTTCACGGTGTTCGCCGACCTGTCGGAGCTGAGCCGCAACACACCCAGCGGCGAGCCGGACGCGGTCCCGGACAGCCCGGTCCACAGCCCGCGCGAGTACTTCCACGCCTACCTGCAGAGCCTCGACGTGGAGCGGGCCGGTGTCACGTCGAGCTTCCAGGCGAAGCTCACCACCGTGCTGGCGCACTACGGGATCGACGGCCTCGACCGGACGCCGGCGCTGGAGGCGGCCGTCTTCCGGATCTTCCTGGCCCAGCAGCAGATGGGCACCTCGGTCAAGATCGTCAACGAGCTGCTCCGCGGCTGGCTGGCCGGCGCGCCGCCGGCCGAGCCGCTGCGCGAACGCTGCGGCCTCGTCCTGGAGCACCTCGTCGAGGCGACCCAGGTGCGTTTCCCCGCGGTCTCGGACCTGGCGCGCGGCGTCGTGTTCCGCTGGTTCGCCCAGCCGCTGCTGCGCCGCAACCGCGCCACGGTGTACGCGGCCGTCCGCGCCGACCTGCGCTACCTCGACCAGCACCCGGACGCGCCGGACCGGGCGTCGCGGATCCAGGCGATGGTGGCCAGCAACGAGCCGCTCGTGCGGCTGATCGGGCAGCGGGTCGGCCGGCCGGGACGCGACCACGCGCCGCTGCTCGAGGTGCTGACCCGCCGCTACTACGGCAACCGGGCCCTGTCGTCGGTCGCCGTGCGCGAGGCGGCCGGCTGCCGGTTCGTCACCGCCGAGCACCTGGACCCGCGCGGCGCGACCCGCGTCGTGACGACCACTGTGGACATCGCCGCGCTGCCGGACGCGATGGGCGCGGTCGCCGGCTTCGCGGCCGACGCTCCGGGGCGCGGACTGGTCGCCGACCTCTACGTGACGTGGGAGGACCAGCCGGACGCCGAGACGATGGCGGTGCGGCTCGGGCAGATCCTCGCGGCGCATCCGCAGCCGACGGGCGTACGCCGGATCACCACCACCGTGGCCGGCACGAGCGGGGCCGTGGTGCACCACCACTTCACGTTCCGGCCCGACGGCGACGGCTTCACCGAGGACCGGCTGATCCGCGGCCTGCACCCGCAGATCGCCGGGCGCCTGCAGCTGTACCGGCTGCGCGAGTTCGACCTGACCCGGCTGCCGTCCGCGGACGAGGAGATCTACCTCTTCAAGGCGGTCGCGCGCAGCAACCCCGCCGACGAGCGGCTCATCGCGATGGGCCAGGTGCGCGACCTGACCCCGCTGCGGGAGACCGACGGCCGGCTGGTCGCGCTGCCCGCGCTGGAGGACGCGATCACCGCCGGCCTCGACGCGATCCGCAACATCCAGGCGCAGCGGCCGCAGAACAAGCGCTACGACACCAACCGCCTGATGATGTACGTCTGGCCGTCGACCGAGCTGACGATGGAGGAGCTGCAGGCCCTGGTCCAGCGCATCCTGCCGACGACGGCGGGCGCCGGGCTGGAGGAGGTCCAGTTCATCGCCCGGCAGCGCAACGCGGCCGGGGAGCTGGCCGAGGTCGCGGTGCGGATCACCCTCGACCCGGGCAACGGCGCGACCCTGCACGTCGACAAGCCGTCGACCGAGCCGGTCCTGCCGCTGGACGACTACCGGCAGAAGGTGCTGCGGGCGGCCCGGCGCGGCAACGTCTACCCGTACGAGGTCACCGCGATGCTCGGCGACTTCGTCGAGTACGACCTGTACGGCCGCGTGCTGGAGCCGGTGTCCCGGCCGAAGGGACGCAACAGCGCCGCGATCGTGACCGGCGTGGTGACCACGCCGACGCCGCGGCACCCCGAGGGCATCAAGCGCGTCGTGCTGCTGGGCGACCCGACCAGGGCGCTCGGCGCGCTGTCGGAGCCGGAGTGCGCGCGGGTGATCGCGGCGCTCGACCTGGCCGAGGAGCTGCGGGTGCCGCTGGAGTGGTTCGCGCTGTCCGCCGGCGCCCGGATCTCGATGAGCTCGGGCACCGAGAACATGGACTGGGTCGCCGCGGCGCTCAAGCGGATCGTCACGTTCACCCAGGCCGGTGGCGAGATCAACATCGTCGTCGCGGGCATCAACGTCGGCGCCCAGCCGTACTGGAACGCCGAGGCGACCATGCTCATGCACACCAAGGGCATCCTGGTGATGACGCCGGACTCGGCGATGGTGCTGACGGGCAAGCAGGCCCTGGACTTCTCGGGCGGCGTGTCGGCCGAGGACAACTTCGGCATCGGCGGCTACGACCGGGTGATGGGCCCGAACGGCCAGGCGCAGTACTGGGCCCCCAACCTGCCGGCGGCGCGCGACGTGCTGATGGCGCACTACGACCACACGTACGTGGTGCCGGGCGAGCAGGGCCCGCGGCGGGCCGCGACGACCGACCCGTCGGACCGCGACGTGTCCTCGTTCCCGCACGTGGTCGCCGGGAGCGACTTCACCACGGTGGGCCAGATCTTCTCGGCGGAGCACAACCCGGACCGCAAGAAGGCCTTCGACATCCGTACGGTGATGCGCGCGCTGTCCGACCAGGACCACGCGGTGCTGGAACGCTGGGCGGGCATGGCCGACGCGGAGACGTCGGTCGTGCAGGACGTCCACATCGGCGGGTGGCCGGTGTGCCTGGTCGGCATCGAGTCGCGCTCGGTCCCGCGGCGCGGCTTCCCGCCCACCGACGGCCCCGACGCGTACACGGCCGGCACGCTGTTTCCGCGCTCGTCGAAGAAGACGGCCCGCGCCATCAACGCCGCGTCGGGCAACCGCCCACTCGTGGTGCTGGCCAACCTGAGCGGCTTCGACGGCTCCCCGGAGTCGATGCGCAAGCTCCAGCTCGAGTACGGCGCGGAGATCGGCCGGGCGATCGTCAACTTCGAGGGCCCGATCATCTTCTGCGTCATCTCCCGCTACCACGGCGGCGCCTTCGTGGTCTTCTCGAAGCGCCTCAACCCGAACATGACGGTCCTGGCCCTGGAGGGCTCGGTGGCGTCGGTCCTGGGCGGCGCCCCGGCGGCCGCGGTCGTCTTCTCCGGCGACGTCAACAACCGCACGGCCACGGACCCGCGGGTGACGGAGCTGCAGGCCCAGGTCTCGGCGGCCAGCGGCGCGGAACGGGCGTCGCTCAACGCCCGCCTGGCCGAGGTCCAGTCGTCGGTCCGCGCGGAGAAACTGGGCGAGGTGGCCGCGGAGTTCGACCGGGTCCACAGCATCCAGCGCGCGGTCGAGGTCGGCTCGGTCGACGCCATCATCAGCGCGGCCGAGATGCGTCCCCGCATCATCGAAGCGATCGAACGCGGCCTGTCCTAACCGGACACGACAGCGCCCGACCGACCCGCCGCCACCGACACGGCGGGTCGGTCGTTTGTCGTGTGCGCGACACCTGAGAGCGACGACATTCGCGCCAATTCGCCGGGCGGTGGCGGTTCTATGCGCAACATGCGAAGCTCCCGGCGTTTCGGTGTGACGCTACCGGGCCGTACGACGCTTTAACTGTTTCTTTCCGCTCGGATTTCCTTTGTGGAGCCGTGGAGCGCTCTCCCACGAAGATTGCCTGAACGGTCTTTCGCGAGCCCACACGGCCGTTGTACGGTTTCAAAACCGAGGCCTGGCACACCTTCGGACCATTCTTTCGGCGGCGCATCGGCGGTGTCGTCGCTATCGGGTCGGACCACGACATGTCGCTCGGCGGCGATGGTCGTAGCGCCGACATTCACGCGCATTAGCGACGTGCGGAATGGCGACCGAGCCATTCCCGCGAATGCGCCCGAGAATGACTCCGCCATGGCTGAAGGACACGCCGATGCGATCTGCCCTTCCCCGAAAACCCCTGAGACGAATCATGGCCGCCGTCGGCGCGCTGACGCTGGCCACCACGAGCGTGGTCGCCGGCTCCGCGCCCGCGCAGGCGCAGACCCCGGTGGTCGCACAGGCGACCGACAACGGCAACGACTTCCGGGTCCTGGTCTTCACGAGGTCCGCCGACCCGAACGCGCCGTCCGCGGCGCCCGGTGTCGCGGCCATCCAGGCGCTGGGCTCCCAGCGCCGGTTCACCGTCCAGGTCACCGACGATCCGCGCAAGTTCGACCGCGCCCACCTCAAGCAGTACCGGGCGGTCGTGTTCCTCAACACCGTCGGCGACGTGCTCACCGACGCGCAGCAGGCCGCCTTCGAGGAGTACTACCGCGACGGCGGCGGCTTCGTGGCCGTCCACTCGGCGATCGAGGCCGAGCCACAGTGGTCGTTCCTGTCCGAGGTGCTGGGGACCCGCGCCACCGGCGCGTCCGCGATCGCGCCGGCCACCATCAAGGTCGCCGACCGCGTCCACCCGTCCTCCGAGGCCCTGCCGGAGCGGTGGAACCGCACCGACCGGTGGTACAACTTCGCGTCGAACGTGCGCGGGCTCTCCCACGTGCTCGCCACCGTCGACGAGAAGACGTACACCGGTGGGTCGATGGGCTTCGACCACCCGATCACCTGGTGCAAGGACTACCAGGGCGGCCGCTCGTTCTACACCGGCCTCGGCGGCACCGCGGCCAGTTACGGCACGGCGGACCTGCGGGCCCACCTCGGCGGCGCCATCCAGTGGGCGGCGGGTGTCACCGACGGCGACTGCGGCGCGACCGTGCTCGCCAACTACCAGATGGACGTCATCGCGGCGCCGCCGAACGTGAACGAGCCCATCGGCTTCGACGTGTTCCCCGACGGCCGGGTGATCCAGACCGACCGGCGCGGCGGCGTACGCCTGCACGACCCCGCGACCAACACCACCCACGTGCTCGCCCAGTTCCCGGTCTACATGGCCAGCGAGGACGGCATGTACGGCCCGGCGGTGGACAACGAGTTCGCCACCAACAAGTGGGTGTACCTCTACTACTCGCCGCTGACCATGGAGGCCCCGTTCCCGGAGAGCACGCCGACGGCCAACGCGCCGACGACCGGCGCGGATCCGAGCGTGTGGGATCCGTGGAACGGCTACTTCCAGCTCAGCCGCTTCAAGTTCGTCGACGGCGCGACGCCGACGCTCGACCTGGCGTCCGAGCAGAAGATCATGAAGGTGCCGGTCAACCGCGGCGCCTGCTGCCACGTCGCCGGCGACATCGACTTCGACTCGCACAACAACCTGTGGATGGTCACCGGCGACGACACCCCGGCCGGCGGCGGCAACTCCGGCGGCTTCTCGCCGCACAACGACATGATCAACGCGCAGGGCCTGTTCAACGCGCCGTTCGTCGACGCGCGGCGCTCGTCGCTGAACACCAACGACCTGCGCGGGAAGATCCTGCGGATCACCGTCGCGGCGGACGGCTCCTACACGGTGCCCGCCGGCAACCTGTTCACGGGCAACGAAGAGGGTGGCGGCAAGACCCGTCCCGAGATCTACGCGATGGGCTTCCGCAACCCGTTCCGGCTCACGCTCGACGACAACGACGTCGCCTACGTGACCGACTACTCGCCCGACTCCGGCACACCGCAGGTGTTCCGCGGGCCGGCCGGCACCGGCCGCATGATGGCCGTGGACAAGCCGGCGAACTACGGCTGGCCGCTGTGCGTGCAGCCGGACCTGCCGTACTACCGGTGGAACTTCAACACCTCCACGCCGCTCGACGACCCGCCGCAGGCGCACACGTGCGACGACCCCACCCGGGGGCCCGCCAACACGTCGCGGTGGAACACCGGCCTGACCTACTCGCCGCCGGTGCAGCGCGCGGAGCTCTGGTACTCGTTCCAGGACAACAACGCCGCGAACCCGCTCGGCACCCCCTGCGCGGCCTACTACCGGCAGAACCCGCCGGGCACCTGCCCGCAGCTGTTCCCCGAGATGGGCACGGGTGGCATCGGCCCGCACGGCGCCGCCAAGTACGACTACAAGGCGGACAACCCCAACCCGACGAAGTTCCCCGAGTACTACGACGAGGCGATCTTCTTCGGCGAGTTCACCCGCGACTACCTGCGGGAGGTCCGGCTCGACTCGTCCGGCGACATCCTCAAGATCAATAACCTGCTCAACTGCGGGCAGGCGCCGGCCACCCCGGCGCGGCCGTTCCTGTGCGACAACCCCATGGACATGATGTGGGGCGACGACGGGAGCTTCTACCTGCTGACGTACGGCGACGGGTTCTTCAACGTCAACCCGGACGCGCAGCTGGTGAAGTTCAGCTACGTCAAGGGCACCCGGGCGCCGATCGCGGCGCTGACCGCGTCGCCAACGGACGGCGTCGCGCCGCTGACCGTCAACTTCTCCAGCGACGGCTCGCGGGATCCGGACCCGGCCGACTCGATCCGGTTCGCGTGGGACTTCGACGGCAACGGCACCACGGACTCCACCGATCCGAACCCGTCGTTCACGTACACCACAAACGGCGTCTACACGGCCCGGCTGACCGTCACGGACTCGAGCGGCAAGACGGCGTCGATGAACACGACCATCACCGTCGGCAACACCTCGCCGACGGTCGAGGTCACGGTGCCGGCCGACGGTGGGCTGTTCGCGTTCGGCGACCGGATCCCGTTCTCGGTCACCGTGACCGACCCGCAGGACGGGCCGATCGACTGCTCGCGCGTCGAGGTGACGTTCGTGCTGGGCCACGACTCGCACGGCCACGCGGACGCGACGGTCAACGGATGCTCGGGCACCCTCCCGACGAATCCCGAGGACGTCTCGCACGGCGGGAACGTGTTCGGCATCGTCAGCGCCTCGTACACCGACCTCGGCGGTCCGGGCGGCGTGCCCGCACTGACCACCGTGGACCAGGTGTCGATCCTGCAGAAGAAGCAGGAGGTCGAGCACGCCGTCGAGCAGAGTGGCACGAACACCGCGGCCACCGCCGACACCGGCGGCGGGCTGCAGCGCGGCAGCCTCGGCAACGGTGACTGGATCAGGCTCAACGGCACGTACGACCTGCAGAACATCGACTCGCTGACGTTCCGGACCTCCGGCGGCAGCGGCGCGGTCGAGGTGCGCCTCGACGCGGTCGACGGGCCGATCCTCACCACCGCCACGATCGCGGCCACGGCGAGCGGCACGACCTACGCGAGCCAGACCTTCCCGATCACCGACCCCGGCGGTGCGCACCGGATCTACCTGGTGTTCCGACCCGTCGCGGGCGGACCGACGAACAACTTCTTCAACCTCAACTACGTCGAGTTCGGGGGGCAAGGGGTGAGCGCGCCCTGACGTCCCTGCTTTTTCCACCGGTACACCGAAAGAAAGGCACCGACCGTGACACCACGCAAGAAGATCAACCGTCGCACGTTCGTCGCCGGCGCCGGCCTGACCGCGGCTTCCACCGTCATGCCGTGGGGCCCGGCCTCCGTGGTCGCCGGCGCGGCGTCCGCGGCCGGCGGGCAGCTCATCCCGCCCGGCAAGCTGGGCACGATCGCCTACTCACAGCGTGACGTGCCGACCCGCGTCGGCATCGCGGCCAGCGCCGCGCTCGGCGTCGCGCCGACGATGGGCTACCTCGGCGGCCCCGACTTCCCCGACGACCCGACCGACCTCGGCCCGCTGGTCCCGCTGCCGGGCGGCTGGCGCGAGCTGCTCGAGTTCCTGGCCAACGCGGGCTTCAAGCAGATCGAGTTCGCCGGGTACGGCCAGAACGCCGCGAACCCCGGCGGTGCCGCACCGAACCCGGCTCCGGGCGGCGTGGTCACCCCGGCGTCCCGGGCGGCCTACCTCGCCTACGCGCGTACGCTGCGCGGCTTCCTCGACGAGTTCGACCTGGAGGCCATCGGCAACCACGGCTTCATCCCGAACACCTGGCCGGGCCCGGGCAGCGCCGGCGGCGTGATGACGATCAACGACTACGAGCGGTTCCAGCTCGAGCTCGAGTTCGCGTCGGTCCTCGGCATGCCCTACATGGGCACCGGCAGCGACCCGACCAGCGCCAACAACCGCAACATCGAACCGTGGACGCTCGCGGGGGAGAAGTGGGACGCCCTGAACAGGCTGAGCCTGGAATGGGGCATCCACCTGTACCCGCACAACCACTCGCCGGCGTACAACTTCCTGCAGGACGGCCCGATGGTCACCGTCACGCAGAACCGCATCACCGGCGAGCCGATCGCGCCGACCGTCGTCCGCGGCGAGTCCGGCAAGCGGCTCATGCAGCACTACCTGGACGTCACCGACCCGGCGCTGTGCGTCGTCGAGATGGACATCTACTGGGCGCACGTCGCGCAGCACCAGCACCGGTGGCGCTACGACTGGGAGGGCAACCGGGTCGAGGACGTCTTCGACCCGCTGGCGCAGGTGGCCAGGCAGACGAAGCGGTACGCGCTGTTCCACGCGAAGGACGGCGACCGCAACGCCCAGCCGCCCGGCGTGAGCGACGGGTACAGCATGATCCCGTTCGGCGACCCGCGCAGTGACATCGACTTCCGCACGTTCTTCAGCGGGGGACGGGCGCGGCACCTCCTTCGGGAAGACCGTGCAGCCGGTGGGTACGCGTACCGCGTCGGTGGTTTCGGTGGTGAACCAGCGCGACACCTCG
>NZ_JBFAIU010000177.1:0-15457 GCF_040654855.1 Asanoa sp. NPDC050611 | reverse complement strand
GTTGATGATCGGCGCGGTGGCGATCGGCGTCATCGGGGTCATCCTCGGCATCCTGTTCGCGACCGGCGTCTTCGCCGGCGACGCCCCGACCACGCCGGCACCGCCACCGGCGACGGCGCCGGCCTCGCCGACCAAGACAGGCTGAACGAGCCTAGGCGGCCCGGGCACCCCGGCGCCCGCGCCGGGCACGGATGTAGTCGGAGACCACGTACGCGCCGAGGTCGTCGGACGACGGCGTGAACACCCGGCCGCCGCTGCGCTGCGCGACCGCGTCGACGAACCGCCGCAGTCCCGCGTCCTCGCCGAGCATGAACAGGTTGAGCGTCGCGCCGTACCGGGTGAGGCGGTCGACCTCCTGCACGGTCGCGGTGATCGTCTCCCGGGTCGGCGGCCACATGAAGACCGGGTAGCCGTCCTCGTCGACGTGCGCCGTGGGCTCGCCGTCGGTGACCACCAGCACGACCGGCTCGGCCTCCGGGTGCTTGCGCAGGTGCCGGCCGGCCTGGCGGAGCGCGTCGTGCAGGTTGGTGCCCTGTTCGTAGTCGGGTTCGATGGCGGCCAGTTCGGCCTGCGACAGCGGCGCCGCGGACCGGCCGAACCCGATGATCTGCAGCGCGTCCTGCGGGAACCGGGTGGCGACCAGGTGCGACAACGCCAGCGCGGTCTGCTTCATCGGGCCCCAGCGGCCCTCGGACACCATCGAGAACGACAGGTCGACGCAGAGCGCGACGGCCGCCGAGGCCCGCCGCTCGGTCTCCACGACCTCGAAGTCCTCGACCGCCAGCGAGACCGGCACGCCCGCGCCGCCGCGGGCCACCGCCCGGGTGACTGTGCGGACCACGTCCAGCGGCTGCTCGTCGCCGTACTCCCAGGGCCGGGACGCGCCGGTCACCTCGCCGGCCGCGCCCGCGTCGCGCAGGTCGTGCTGACCCCGCCGGCCGCCGGTCAGGTCCGCGAACACCCGGTTCAGCGCGGTGCCGCCGAGCCGGCGCAGCGCCTTCGGCGAGAGCGTCAGGCCGTCCGCGTCCCGGGTGACCCAGCCCTGCCGGCGCATCTCCCGCTCCAGCTCCTGGAGCCGGCGCACGTCGTCGGCCGCGGACCGGCCCAGCGCCCGCTCGACCGCCTCGACGTCCACGTCGTCCAGGGTCGCGCCCGGGTGCTCCTGGCCGAGCTGGTCGAGCAGGTCGTCCAGCTCGCCGATCTCCTCCAGGGCGCCGGTCGCCTCGCCGTACCCGAGCGGCTCCTCGCCGCGCATCCGCTCCCGGCGATCCCAGGCGAGGTCGGGCCGGAGTGCGCGCAGGTTGTCGTTGAGCGCGCCCATCTCCCGGGCCAGGTCACCGTTGCCGAGCGCCTGCTGCATCAGCGAGGCCAGCTCCTCGCGCTGCTGCGGCGACAGCGAGCGCATGAGCCGCTCACCGGCGGCCGCCCGGCGGGCCAGCGCGTCGACCAGCTCGTCGACGGTCTGCGGCTGCTCCGGGAAGTAGTCACCGTGCCGCCGCATGAACTCGGCGAACTGGTCGGTGGTGTCCTCGCCCCGGGCGTGCCGGTCGAGCAGGGCGTTGAGGTCCCGCATCATCTCCGCCACGGCCTGCTGCGCCGCCGGGTCCTGCAGGCTCTCCCGCAGCCCGCGGAACCGCTGCTCGACCACCTCGTCGCGGAGCCCGTCGAGGATCTGCTGGTAGCGCTGCCGACCCTCCTCGCTCGCCCACTGGTAGTCGCGCAGCTCCTCCACGGCCCGCGCGGTCGAGCGGGGCAGGTTGTCCAGCACGGCCTGGTTGAACTGCGCCGCCTCGTCGTCGCGGCGCGACAGTTCGTCACGCTCGGCGGCGAGCGCCTGGTCGAGGAGCTGCTGTGCCCGGGTCACCGCGCCGTCGAGCTGGCCGCGACGCATCGCGTCCCGGCGCATCCGGCGCGCCCGGGCCTGCAGGTCGTCGAGCCCGCCGCGGCCGGACAGGCCCCGGCGCAGCAGGTTGCGCAGGGCGTCCCGCAGCGAGCCGCCCTCGAGCACCTCGGCGCCGACCTCGTCGACCGCGGCGCGGACGTCGTACGGCGGTGCGAGCGGGTCCGGCCCGCCCTCCCACGCGCCGTAGCGGTTGCTTCTCATCCCCGGCTGCCGTACATCGTGCGACCGTCGCCGCTGACCTTGGACATCCGCCGGGTCAGGTGCAGGCCCTCCAGCACGAACTCGATGCCGGCGGCGGCCTCGCCCCGGTTGGGCGCGTCGCCGAGGCCGAGCCGGTCGAGCACCTTGGCGAGGCCGGGCAGCGTGCCGACCTGGCGGAGGATCTCCTCGGCCGGCACGAGCTCGCCGGTCTCGACGATGTCGCCCTCGGCAACCAGGTTGACGAAGCTCGACAGGTCGAGCCCGGCCAGCCGGGCGCGGAACGTCTCCGCGGTCGCCGTACGCAGCAGATGGGCCAGGATCTCGATCTCCCGGCCCTCCTCACCGCTCTCGAACTCGACCTTGCCACGCAACGTGCTGGTCACGGACTCGGCGTCGCCGATCCGGGCGACCGCCTCGGTCTCGCCGAGCAGGCCGGAGCGGCGCAGCGCGGCCGCGGCGACGGTCTCGGCCGCCGCGATCGGGAACCGGGCGGAGACGCCGGAGCGGGCGTCGACCGAGGGCGACTCGCGGACCGCGCGGGCGAACCGGGCCACGACCTCCAGGACGTGATCGGGCACGGCCGCCACGAGCTGGGCCTCCTGGCGCACCAGGTCGAGCTCGAGGTCGAGCTCCAGCGGGTAGTGCGTGCGGATCTCGGCACCGAACCGGTCCTTAAGCGGCGTGATGATCCGCCCACGGTTGGTGTAGTCCTCCGGGTTGGCGCTGGCCACGAGCAGCACGTCCAGCGGCAGCCGCAGCTGGTAGCCGCGGATCTGGATGTCCCGCTCCTCGAGCACGTTGAGCAGGCTGACCTGGATCCGCTCGGCGAGGTCGGGCAGCTCGTTGACGGCGAAGATGCCACGGTTGGTGCGCGGCACGAGTCCGAAGTGGATGGTCTCAGGGTCGCCGAGGGTGCGGCCCTGCGCGACCCGGATCGGGTCGACGTCACCGACCAGGTCGCCGACGCTGGTGTCCGGGGTGGCGAGCTTCTCGCCGTACCGCATCGACCGGTGCAGCCAGCCGACCGGCGCGTCGTCGCCGCTCTCCTGCGCCGCACGCCGCGACGACGGGGTCAGCGGGTGCAGCGGGTGTTCGTTCAGCTCGGAGCCGGGGATCACCGGGGTCCACTCGTCGAGCAGGTCGACCAGCGACCGGATGAGCCGGGTCTTGCCCTGGCCGCGCTCGCCCAGCAGCACCATGTCGTGACCGGCCAGGATGGCCCGCTCGACCTCGGGCAGCACCGTCTGGTCGTACCCGACGATGCCGGGGAAGCGGGGCTGGCCGGTGCGCATCCGCTCCAGCAGGTTGGCCCGGAGCTCCTCCTTGACCGTCCGATAGGTGTAGCCGGCGGCCCGCAGTTCCCCGACCGTACGAGGCAGGTTTTCTGTCACCCGACCGACGCTATCTCGCGATCGTCCCGGTGGCGTTCGCTCCGGGCGAACAACGGGTGGACAGGACGTTCCCGATGTAACTAGTGTGACGTCCATGAGTCCTTACCTTGACGCGGCTGCCTGGCAGGAGAGCTGGGACCGCCAGCAGGAGGCGTTCCTCCCGGACCGCGAGGAGCGGTTCGCCGCGATGCTGGACATCGTCGAGGCCGTCGCCGGCCCCGCGCCCCGGGTGCTCGACCTGGCGGGTGGCACCGGATCGATCTCGTTGCGGACGCTGCGTCGGTTTCCGCGCGGCACGACCACGCTGGTCGACATCGACCCCGTGCTGCTGACCATCGCCCGGGCCAGCCTCGACGACCGCACGGCGATCGTCGCCACCGACCTGCGCGACCCCGCCTGGACCGCTGACCTGCCGCACGACGGCTACGACGCGGTGCTGTCGGCCACCGCCCTGCACTGGCTCGACGAGGACCGGCTGGCCGCCCTCTACGGCGAGGTCGCGGGCCTGCTCCGGCCCGGCGGCGTGCTCGTCAACGCCGACCACATGCCCGACGAGGGCCTGCCGGGGCTCAGCACCGCGCTGCGCGACCGGGCCCGGGAGCGGCGCAACGCCCGCCACGCGGCCGGTGCCGCGCTGTCCTGGCCGGGCTGGTGGGACCTGGTCGCGCAGGACGAGACGCTGGCGCCGCGCTACGCGGACCGCAAGAAGATCTTCGACAGCACCGCGCACAACGACTGGACCCCGCCCGCCGACTGGCACGAGTCCGCACTGCGCGCCGCGGGCTTCACCGAGGTCGGCCTCGTCTGGCGCGGCGGCACCGACGCCGCGGTCGTCGGCGTGCGCTAGGGGGTGTCTTGTGGATCAGGGTGGTGCCCCGGCATGATCCACAAGACACCCCCTAGGGCTCGCGCCGGGTGCGCTGGCGGGACGCCTCGTAGAGCACGATCGTGGCCGCGGCGGCCGCGTTGAGCGACGACGCCGCGCCGCCGATCGGGATCCGGACCATCTCGTCGGCGGCCTGCCGCCAGGCGCTGCTGAGCCCCTGCGTCTCGTTGCCGACCAGCAGCAGCGTGGGCCCGCGCAGGTCGGCGTCACCGACGTCGACGGTCGCCCGCTCGTCGGTGCCCACCAGCCGCAGCGGCGCGGCCCACTCCAGCACCTCGGTCGTGGCCGACGTGCGGACCACCGGCAGCGCGAAGAGCGACCCCGTGCTGGCCCGGATCGCCCGCGGGTCGTACGGGTCCGCGGCGTGCCCGCAGACCACCAGCCCCTCGGCGCCGAACGCGTCCGCCGACCGGATCAGCGTGCCCAGGTTGCCCGGCGAGGTCGGCCGGTCGAAGAGCACGTAGAGCGGCGCCCCCGCGCGGTCCGGGACGTGGTGGCCGAGCCGGTCCAGCCGGTCCGGCGGCAGCCCGACCACGGCGACCAGCTCCGCGTCCTCCTTCTCACCCAGCTCGGCGTGCAGCTCGGCGGCCATCTCCACGGGCTCGGCCACCTTGTCGAGCAGCCGCACGGCCCACTCCGACAGCCGCCGCCCGGCGGGGAAGATCAACTGGCGGATCTCCCACCCGTGCTCGACCGCGAGGCTGATCGGGCGTACGCCCTGCACCAGGAACTCGCCTGCCCGCTGCCGCTTGTTCCGGTTGGTCAGCAGCGCCTGCCACTGCTGGAACGTCGCGTTCCGCGTCGTGATCTTCACCGTGCCACCTCATTCCGCACGGAGCTGTGTTTACCATCGTCGGATTCAGGAGGTGGACGGAAGTGGCTATTCCGGAACGTGCACGGGTCGTGGTGATCGGCGGCGGGGTGATCGGCACCTCGGTCGCGTACCACCTGGCCGCCCAGGGCTGGACCGACGTCGTCCTGCTCGAGCGCGACAAGCTGACCTCGGGCACCACCTGGCACGCGGCCGGGCTGATGGTCACGTTCGGGTCGCTCTCGGAGACCTCGACCGAGATGCGGAAGTACACCCGCGACCTGTACGCCCGGCTCGAGGCCGAGACCGGCCAGGCCACCGGGCTCAAGCAGGTCGGCTTCATCGAGGTGGCCGCCGACGCGGACCGCCTGGAGGAATACCGCCGGGTCTCCGCCTTCAACCGCTACTGCGGCATCGACGTCCAGGAGATCGGGCCGGGCGAGATCAAGGAGCTGTTCCCGCTCGCCCGCACCGACGACCTGCTGGCCGGCTTCTACGTCGCCGAGGACGGCCGGGCCAACCCGGTCGACGTCACGATGGCGCTGGCCAAGGGCGCCCGGCTGCGCGGCGCCACGATCATCGAGGGCGTGCCGGTGACCGGCGTGCTGCGCCGCGGCGACACCGTCACCGGTGTCCGCACGCCGCAGGGCGACATCGAGGCCGAGTACGTCGTCAACTGCGCCGGCATGTGGGCCCGGCAGCTCGGCGAGCAGGCCGGGGTGAGCATCCCGCTGCAGGCCGCCGAGCACTACTACCTGATCACGGAGCCGATCGACGGCGTGACGGGCGACCTGCCGGTGCTGGAGGACCCGTCCTCCTACGGCTACTACCGCGAGGAGGGCGCCGGCCTGATGGTCGGGCTCTTCGAGGCGGAGTGCGCGCCCTGGCACGTCGACCGGGTGCCGGAGGCGTTCTCGTTCGGCACGATCCCACCGGACTGGGACCGGATGGCGCCCTACCTCGAGAAGGCGATGGCCCGCGTGCCGATCACCGGTGAGGTGGGCGTCCGCACGTTCTTCTGCGGCCCGGAGTCGTTCACGCCCGACCTGTCGCCGGTCTTCGGCGAGGCGCCGGAGCTGCGCAACTACTTCGTCGCGGCCGGGCTCAACTCGATCGGCATCCTGACCGGCGGCGGCATCGGTCGGGCGCTGGCGCAGTGGATCGTCGACGGCCGGCCGGACATCGACGTGACCGGGATGAACATCGACCGGCTGGAGCGCTATCAGTCCACACCGGACTATCGCGCGACGCGTACCGTCGAGTCCCTGGGCAAGGTCTACGCCACCCACTTCCCCGGGCTGTCGATGAGGACCGCGCGCGGCGCGAAGCTCTCGCCGATCCACGATCGGCTGGTCGCTCAGCGCGCCTACTTCCGCGACGTGAGCGGTTGGGAGGGCGCCGACTGGTACGCACCGGAGGGCACCGAGCCGCGCGTCGAGCAGCTCTCCTGGGGTCGGCAGAACTGGTTCCCCTACTGGGCGGAGGAGCACAAGGCGGCCCGCGAGGACGTGATCCTGATGGACATGTCGTTCATGTCCAAATATCTGGTCCGCGGCGACGAGGCGGGCGCCATGCTCGACCACCTCTCGGCCGGCGCGGTGAACGGCGACCCGGAGAAGATCACGTACACCCAGTGGCTCAACGAGCGCGGCACGCTGGAGGCCGACCTCACGGTCACGAAGCTCGCCGACGACCGCTTCTGGGTGGTCGCCTCCGACACGGCACACCGGCACGCACTGTCCATCATGGAACGCGCGGCGACGGGCCGGTACGCGTTCGTCACCGACGTCACCGGCGGCTACGCGCAGCTGAACATCCAGGGACCGCGCTCACGTGCGCTGCTGCAGTCGGTCACCAGCGCGGACCTGTCCAACGAGGCGTTCCCGTTCCGCACCGCCCGCGAGATCGACCTCGGCTTCGCCCGCGTGCTCTGCGTCCGGATCACCTACCTCGGCGAACTGGGCTACGAGCTCTACATCCCAGCGGAACAGGCCATCCACGTGTACGAGCGGTTGACCGCGGCCGGCGACGTGCGGCACGCCGGGCTCAAGGCGTTGTCCAGCCTGCGCATGGAGAAGGGCTACCGGGACTACGGGCACGACATCGACAACACCGACTCGGTGCTGGAGGCCGGGCTCGGCTTCGCGGTCGCGCTCGACAAGCCCGGCGGCTTCGTCGGCCGTGCCGCGGTGCTGGCCCGCAAGGCGGCCGGCCCCCTGCACCGCCGGCTCGTGCAGGTGCTGCTGACCGACCCCGAACCCCTGATGTTCCACGGCGAGGTGGTCCGGCGCGACGGCCGGCCGGTCGGCTACATCCGGGCGGCCTCCTACGGCTTCACGCTCGGCGGCGCGGTCGGCCTCGCGATGCTGACCCGGGAGGACGGTGCCGGGCTGGACCAGGCCTGGCTGGACAGCGGCGAGTGGACGGTCGAGGTGGCCGACCGGATCGCGCCGGCCCGCTGCTCGCTACGCCCCCTCTACGACCCCACCAACGCCCGCATCCGCATGTGACGCCGCCAGCGCGGCCAGCCGGGCCGCGGCGACCGCGGCGTCGCCCGCCAGCACCCCGGCGCGCCCGGTCGCGTCGCGGAGCCGGGCCTGGACGGCCGCGCACAGCTCGGGCACCGCGGTGAGCAGGCCGCCCGCGAGCACGATCGGGCCGTCGCCGGGCGGCAGGGCGAGCAGCGTCCTCGTCAGCCGGTCGGCGCCGTCGCCGACGATCGCGAGCGCGGCCGGGTCGCCGGCCCGGGCGGCCTCGAACACGAGCGGTGCCAGCGCGGCCATCTTGTCGCGGGCCAACGCGTAGAAGGCGCTGACGAATCCCTCGGGCCCGGCGCCGCCGACCGCGGCGTGCACCGCCGAGACGAGCGCGCCGGACGTGCCCGCGTGCAGGGCGTGTGCGGTGTGCCGGGCGGCGGCGACCCCGAACCAGAAGCCGGATCCCTCGTCGCCGAGCAGCCAGCCGATCCCGTCGACCCGACGCCCCACCTCCCAGCCGACGATCTCGCAGGCGATCGCGCCCGTCCCCGCGATCAGCACCGACCCGGTCGGCACGTCGTGTCCGCCGGCCGCGTAGGCCACCACCGCGTCGCCGACCGTGCGCAGCGGTGCCGCCACCCCGGCCGACGACCAGGCAGCCGCGTAGGCCGCCGCGCCCTCGGGCGTCGCCAGGCGGCTGTAGCCGGCCACGCCGACCACCGCGCCCACCACCCGTGCGGGATCCAGGTCGCCCAGCGCGTCGCGGACCGCGGCGACGAGCGCAGCCGCGGTCTCGGCCGGCGGGCGGGCCACCGGGTTGCCCGGCCCGCCGCGACCCCGGCCGACCACGGCACCGTCGAGTGTGGACACGACGACGCGCGTGCTCGTGCCACCGCAGTCGCCACCGATCACCAACGGCTCGCTCACGACACACATGCTGCGCCGCGCCCGCCGTCGAGACAAGAGTCTATGTCAAACATCTTGACTTTAGAGCGGCGACAACAATAATTTTGTTCACCACGAAGCAAGAGCGAAAGGAATGCCCGCATGGCCGAGACCGGGCTGCTGGGCCGGGTGCGCACCGAGCTGCCGACGCTGCCCGACGCCCTCCAGCGGGTCGCCGAGCAGATCCTCGGCGAACCCGAGGAGACCGCGCGGACGACGATCGTCGACCTCGCCGAGCGCGCCGGCACGTCCACCGCGACCATCACCCGGTTCTGCCGGTTCTTCGGCTACCGGGGCTACGCGGAGCTGCGGGTCGCGGTCGCCACCGAGACGGGCCGCGCCGCGCAGGCCCGCTGGGACACCGACATCGACCACGACATCACGCCGGACGCGCCGCTCGACCGCGTGCTCGACGTGGTGGCCAGCGCCGACGCGCGGGCCATCCAGGACACCGCCGGCCAGGTCGACCTGGCCGCGGTCGAGCGGGTCGCCGCCGCCGTCGCCACCGCCCAGCGGGTCGAGCTGTTCGGCCTCGGCAGCTCCGGCAACGCCGCCCGGGAGATGGCGTTCCGGCTGGAGCGGATCCGGGTGCCCTGCTGGCACCGCTCCGACCCGCACACCGCGCTGACCAACGCGGCGCTGCTCGGCCCCGGCGACGTCGCGATCGGGCTGTCGCACAGCGGCCGCACCCGCGAGGTGATCGAGGTGCTCAGCGAGGCCGCCGACCACGGCGCGCTCACCGTCGCGGTCACCTCGTTCCCCCGGTCGCCCCTGGCCGAGGTCGCCGACGTGGTGCTGACCACCGCAGTGCAGGAGACCACGTTCCGGCTTGCGGCGCTCTCCGCGCTGCACAGCCAGCTGCTGGTGCTCGACCTGATCTACGTCGCCGTCGCGCAGCGCACCTACGAACGCACCACCGAGGCGTTCGAGGTGACCGCCCGCGCGGTCGACGCGCACCGCCTACCCCGCAAGCGCAACAGGACCACGGAGGGATCATGACGATCGGCGCGGAAAGCTACCTCGCGGCCGTCAATGCCGCGATCGACCAGGTCGCCAGGACCCAGACCGACGCGGTACGCCGTGCCGCCGACCTGGTCACCGCGGCGCTGCGCGCCGGTGGCGTGGTGCAGGCGTTCGGCGCCGGCCACTCCGAGGCCCTGGCCATGGAGATCGCGGGCCGGGCCGGCGGGCTCGTGCCCAGCAACAAGATCGCCCTCCGCGACCTCGTGCTGTTCGGCGGCGCGGACCGGTCGGTGCTCGACGATCCCTTCCTGGAGCGGGACCCGTCGGTGGCCCGGCGGCTGTTCGAGCTGGCCCCGGTCAAGCCCGACGACGTCTTCGTGATCGCGTCCAACTCGGGCGTCAACGGCGTCGTGGTCGAGCTGGCCCGGATCGCCAAGGAAAACGGGCACGGCCTGATCGCGGTCACCTCGCTCGCGCACACCCTGGCCGTGCCCACCAAACACCCGTCCGGCCAACGCCTGGCCGACCTGGCCGACGTGGTGCTCGACAACGGCGCGCCCTACGGCGACGCGGCAATGCCCGTCGGCGACGACGGCGCGAAGGTCGGCGCGATCTCCTCGATCACCGGCGCGCTGCTCGCACAGCAACTGGTGTGCGAGGTGGTGGCCCGGATCGTCGCGGCCGGCGAGACGCCACCGATCTACATCTCGTACAACGTGCCCGGCGGTGACGAGCACAACCGACAGCTTGAAGCGCGGTACGCCGGGCGCATCCGGCGTACCGCCTCCTAACCAAGAAGGCGAGGCCACGCGAATGATCCCCTCTTCCCAGCTCAGACGTTACCCGACCCGCCGTGCCGTGCTCGGCGCCGCGGTCGCGGGTGCCGCCCTGCCGGTGCTCGGCGGCTGCGTGACCGAAGGCGGCGACGGCGGCAACGCCGCGGCCGAGTCCGGTGCGAAGACCACGGAGAACCCGCTCGGCGTGCCCGACAAGACCCCGCTCGAGGTGGTCATCTTCAAGGGCGGCTACGGCGACGAGTACGCGGTCAACGCCGAGGCGCTCTACAAGCAGCGCTACCCCGGCGCCACGGTCGACCACAAGGGCATCCAGAAGGTCGGCGAGGCGCTGCAGCCGCGGTTCGTCGCCGACACCCCGCCCGACGTCGTCGACAACACCGGCGCGGGCCGGCTCGACCTCGCCACGCTGGTCGGTGCCGGCAAGCTGACGGACCTGGCCGACCTGCTCGACGCGCCTTCGCTGGACGACCCGGCGAAGAAGGTCCGCGACACGCTGCTGCCCGGCGTGGTCGACGACGGCACGTTCGACGGCAAGACGCAGGCGCTCAACTTCACGTACACCGTCTGGGGTCTCTGGTATTCGAAGCCCCTGTTCGACAAGCACGGCTGGACGTTCCCGACGACCTGGGACGCGATGCTGGCGCTCTGCGAGCAGATCAAGAAGGCCGGCCTCGCACCCTGGACCTACCAGGGGAAGTACCCGGAGTACCTCAACGACCCGCTGCTCGCCATGGCCGCCAAGGCCGGCGGCCCCGACCTGGTCAAGGCCGTCGACAACCTGGAGCCGGGCGCGTGGAAGCAGGCGCCGCTGGTCGACGCGGCCACCGCGATCGCGGAGCTGGCCGGCAAGGGCTACATCCTGTCCGGCAGCGCGGCGCTCTCGCACACCGAGGCGCAGGCGGCGTGGTCGCAGGGCCAGGTCGCGATCATCCCTTGTGGATCCTGGCTGGAGGCGGAGCAGAAGGGTGTGACGCCGGGCGGGTTCGACATGGTAATGGCGCCGGCGCCGGCGCTCGGCGGGAGCGACAAGCTGCCGCAGACCGCGCTCCAGGCGGCCAGCAGCGAGTCGTTCATCGTGCCGGCCAAGGCCAAGAACCCGCGCGGCGGCCTGGAATTCCTGCGCATCCTGTTCTCGACGACCGCGGCCAAGCGGTTCGCCGAGCTGAACAGCACGATGCCGAGCGTAGCCGGAGCGCTGGAGGGACTGACCCTGACCAGCGGGCTCGGCTCGGTGAAGGCGGCGGTCGACGCGGCCGGCAGCAACACCTTCACCTACCGGTTCCGGACCTGGTACGCCCCGCTGGGCAAGGCGGTCGACGACGCCACCGGTGAGCTCGCCTCGAAGCGGATCACACCGGCCGACTGGGCCAACCGGGTGCAGAAGGCCGCCGACGCCGTCGCCGCCGACAGCGCGGTCAAGAAGTTCCAGCGGTAGCGATGGTCCCCAACCGGCACGGCCGATACCGCTTCCTCGCGGGCGCGATCCTTCCCGCGCTGGCGCTGTACGCGGTGTTCGTGCTCTCCCCTTACGCGCAGGCGTTCTACCTGTCGCTGACCGACTGGACCGGCGTCTCCGGCCAGGTCCAGTTCGTCGGTCTCGACAACTTCACCCGCCTCACCGGCGACCCGCTGTTCCTGGCGGCCCTGCGTAACAACGGGTTGATGCTCGTCGTCGTGCCGGCGGTGACCATCGCGCTCGGGCTGCTGCTGGCGGTCCTGGTCACGTTCGGCGGGCGCCGCGGTTCCGCGATCCGCGGCGCCTCGTCCTACCAGACCGCGTACTTTTTCCCGCAGCTCCTGTCGCTGCCGATCATCGCGCTGCTCTGGCAGTTCGTGTACCACCCCAACGACGGCCTGCTCAACGGCCTGCTCCGGGCCGTCGGGCTCGGGGGCCTCGCCCGCACCTGGCTCGGCGACCCGCACCTCGCGCTCTGGGCCGTGATGGCGGTGCTCGTCTGGTCGTCGGTCGGGTTCTACATGGTGCTGTTCGCGGCCGCGATGGCGGCGATACCGACCGAGATCATCGAGGCGGCGGTGCTCGACGGCGCGGGGCGGCTCACCACGTTGTGGCGGATCGTGCTGCCCCTGCTGCGCGACACCGTGCAGGTGGCCTTCGTCTACCTCGGCGTGCTGGCGCTCGACGGGTTCGCGGTCGTGCAGGTGATGACCGCCGGACCCGGCGGGCCCGACAACGCCACCGAGGTGATGGGGCTCGGCCTCTACCGCAACGCGTTCACCTACAGCAAGTTCGGCTACGCGGCGGCGATGGGCGTGGCGCTGTTCTTCCTGACCCTCACGCTGGCTGTGCTGGCGATGCGGGCAGGCCGGCGGGAGCGGGTGGAGCTGGCATGAGACGCGCGCACGCGTTCCTGGTCGCCTGGGCGGCCGTGGTCACCCTGCCGTTGCTCTGGGCGGTGGTCAGCTCGCTCAAGACCGACCGGGAGATCCTCACGTCGCCCTGGTCGCTGCCTTCGACGCCGCGGTTCGACAACTGGTCGCGGGCCTGGAACCAGGCGGACATCGGGCGGTACTTCGGCAACAGCGCGCTCGTGGTCGGGTGCGCGCTGCTGCTGACCATGCTGCTCGGAGCCACGACGGCGTACGCCCTGGCCCGCTATCCGTTCCGCGGCAACCGGATCGTCTACTTCGGCTTCGTCGCCGGCATGCTGTTCCCGGTGTTCCTGGCCCTGGTGCCACTGTTCTTCGTGGTCAAGCAGCTCGGCCTGCTCGGCACGTACCCCGGCCTGATCCTGGTCTACACCGCGTACGCGCTGCCGTTCACGATCTTCTTCCTGCACGCGTTCTTCCGCACGCTGCCGACGGCGCTGGCCGAGGCCGCGTTCCTGGACGGCTGCGGGCACTGGGGCGTGTTCTTCCGGGTGATGCTCCCGCTGGCCCGCCCCGGGCTGGTCACCGTCGCCATCTTCAACTTCCTGGGCCTGTGGAACCAGTACCTGCTGCCGCTGGTGCTCAACCCCGACCCGGACCGCTACGTGCTCGCCCAGGGCCTGGCCGCGCTGTCGGTCAGCCAGGGCTACCGCTCCGACTGGAGCGGCCTGTTCGCCGGCCTCACGATCGCGATGCTGCCGGTGCTGGCCGCCTACGTCATCTTCCAACGGCAGATCAGATCCGGCCTGACCGCGGGGGCGGTCAGGTAGAGCTAACCGGCCCGACCGCCAAGGCGGCCGGGGCAGCCCCGGCTCCATCACGCGCGCAGAGAGGCGTGCGTGCACCCCCATATCCGCTTCTGTCCTTTGAGGAGGAAGCTCATGTCCCGCATCCCGCATTTGCTGGGTGGCACCGCGGCGGCAGCGCTGATCGCCGCGGTCGCCGGCATCGCCGTGGTGAGCGCGGCCGGCCCCGCCGCCGCCGCACCGTGCGGCGCCCTGTTCGACGACTTCAGCTACTCGTCGTCGAGCGACCCGGCGATCGCCGCCCGCGGCTGGACCGTCCGCACCAACGCCGGCGGCCCCGGCGTGCCCGGCGCGGCGTGGCCCGCGTCCAACGTGTCCTTCCCGACGGTCGACGGCCAGAAGTCGCTCCAGCTGACCGCGGCCACCGACGGCACGGCGGGCGGCACCTCGCACGCCGAGATGTTCCACCAGCGCAAGTTCTTCGAAGGCACGTACGCCGCCCGCGTGAAGTTCGCCGACGCGCCGGTCTCCGGCACCGACGGCGACCACCTGGTGGAGACGTTCTTCACCATCACCCCGCTGGACCGCCCGCTCGACCCGAACTACGGCGAGATCGACTTCGAGTACCTGCCCAACGGCGGGTGGGGCGAGCAGGGTCCGATCTTCTACCAGACCACGTGGGAGACCTACCAGAACGAGCCCTGGCAGGCCGTCAACACCCACACCGAGCAGCGGCAGAGCTTCAACGGCTGGCACAACCTGCAGTTCAACGTCTCCGCCGGCCGGGTCAAGTACTTCGTCGACGGCGTGCAGGTGGCCGACCACGGCGACCAGTACTACCCCGAGACCAACATGTCGATCAACTTCAACCTCTGGTTCATCGACCTGGCCACGCACGCCGGCGGCCGCGCGGTCTACAACCAGGCGGTCGACTACCTCTACTACGCCGGCAGCGAGGCGCTGACGCCGGCACAGGTGGCGACGCGGGTCTCCGGGCTGCGTTCGGCCGGCACCGCGCACACCGACACGGTCGGCAACGGCAACTGCCCGACGAACCCGCCGACCCAGAACCCCACGAACCCGCCCACGCAGAACCCGACCAACCCGCCCACCCAGAACCCGACCAACCCGCCCACCCAGAACCCGACCAACCCACCGACGCAGAACTGCTCCACCGCGCCGGCGTGGAACTGGGGCACGGTCTACCTGGAGGGCCAGCGGGTGAAGCACCCGGACCGGCAGGGCCGCCTGCACCTGTGGCAGGCCAACTGGTGGACGCAGGGCTCGGAGCCCGGCTGGACCGCGCAATGGCGGGACCTCGGCCCCTGCTGATCATGAGACCATGGCGGTCATGACGGCCGCCCTGTGGTACGAGCAGTTCGCGGCGGGTGAGGCGCGCGGCGTCTCACCCGCCTACGAGCGCCTGGCGTCGGCGGTCTCCCGCGACGCGGAGCTGATCGGGCTGCTCGACGCGCTTCCCGAGGGCAAACGCCAGCCCAACCTGCTCTTCGGCGTGGTGCGTTGGCTCGGCGGTCCGGTCGACGACCCGGCCGAGTTCCGGGCGTACGTGCTGGCCAACTGGCCGACGATCCAGGCCGCGATGCGGAGCCGGGCGACGCAGACCAACGAGGCCGGCCGGTGCGCGGTGCTGCTGCCGGTGCTCGCGGCCCTCCCCCAGCCGCTCGCGCTGATCGAGGTCGGCGCCTCCGCGGGCCTCTGCCTCTATCCCGACCGGTACGCGTACCGCTACGGCGCCGAGGTGATCGGGTCGGGCGAGCCCGTGCTGGACTGCGCGGCGACCGGCATCACGCCGCCGACCGCCTTGCCGGAGGTCGTGTGGCGGGCCGGCCTCGACCCTCGAACGAGGCAAGGTATTCGCCGAACCGCTCGCGCTCCGCGTCGACCAGCGGCGAGCCGTTGGGGTAGACGTTGTCGAACAGCGTCAGCGG